>CASBQE010000416.1 GCA_949127665.1 Synechococcales cyanobacterium PMM_0083 | reverse complement strand
AGATTAAAGATATTGAAGAAATTGCTCAGCAAGCTCAATTAGGAGCAGATGTCTCTGAGCATTTCACAGGTCACTTTCAAGCAAAGCAGTAGATTAACATCGCCCTGCCATTAGAGTTGGTGCGAAGCATTGAGGCAGAGTGCCAACTGCAAAAAATAGATCGCCAAGACTGGATAAAAATGGTTTGTGCCGAAAAAATCCGTGATCTGCAAGTGAGCCGCATCTCAACTGGTTAACTCTCGCCTAGCCTGAAACATACTTCCGGCATGAAGCGCATGGTATTGAACTGGGCGATCCTGGCTGAGATGCCCTCAACCCTAACGAATAGGCTAAATTTCGTATTGATTTTGGGTAAACACTTTCATCGCTCGTGCCAGTTCTGCGGCGACTTGGGGGCGAGAAAATTGCGGTGGCGGCAGTTCTCCCCGACGCAGCATCTCACGAACCTTCGTGCCCGATAAGTGAACTCGCTCTTCCGGCAGACTAGGGCTAGTTTTCGTGGTTGCCATGCCCTCAGTGCGAGTGCAATAGAAGGCGTGTTCAAACCTCAGCGGCAAAATCCCCAATTCCTCAGGCTTAAACTCATCAAAAATATACTGAGCATCGTAGGTGCCATAATAATCGCCCACGCCTGCATGATCGCGCCCCACAATAAAGTGGGTGCAGCCATAGTTTTTTCGGACTAAGGCGTGAAAAATAGCTTCACGCGGTCCGGCGTAGCGCATGGCAGCCGGGTTAATTGCCAAAATCACGCGGTCTTTGGGAAAGTAGTGTTCCAGCATGATTTCGTAGCAGCGCATTCGCACATCGGCTGGAATGTCATCTTCCTTCGTTGCACCCACCAGCGGATGTAGAAACAGCCCATCTACCACTTCCAACGCGCACTTAATAATATATTCATGGGCGCGATGAATTGGGTTGCGAGTCTGAAAGCCCACAATCGTTTTCCAGCCTTTTTCACGAAACAGCGATCGCGACTCAGCCGGATCAATCTGATAAGGCGGGAACTTAGGATGCGGATCACGCTGCAACAGCCAAATCGAACCTGCTAAATTCACCGCGCCTTGGTTATAGACGACATTCACCCCAGGATGCTTGTCCTCATTGGTGCGATAAACATGCAGCGCTTCGTGCTTTTTGTCATAGCTGTATTTTTGCGTTAGTTGCAGCACCCCCACAAAGCGTCCTTGAGCGTCATCCAACCGGACTAAACTACCTGACTTTAACGGTGCCGCCACTTCTTCAGCCACTGACAGCGTAATCGGAATCGACCAGGGTAAGCCATTGGCTAGCCGCATGGTGTTGACGACAGACAGATAGTCGGCTTCTTCCATAAAGCCCGTTAGCGGACTGAACCCCCCGATCGCGATCATCTCCAAATCTGACACGGTGCGCTGATCGATTTGCACCACTGGCAGATGGTCTGCTTTATCCAAAAACTCTTGCCGTTGAGCGGTCGTGGCAATGCGATCGACCAATAGTCCACCGTGGGCGGCAATACTGTCTTGTTGAATCATGATGGAGGGCTAGAAGTTAGGGGGCTAAAAATGTAGGGCTAGAGATTAGACTAACCTTTGCGGCGGGCGGGTCGATTGGCACGTTCTTCTGAATCACGCCGACGCAAATCGCGCCACTCTGCCAAAGTCAGATAGGCTACGCCACCACTGACCACAATCAACAAGGCAAACGCCGCTAAAATCAGAACGCTAAAAACAGGGTATTTCACAGTTACATTGAATAATTCTTAGATCAAGAATATGGACTCAAACTCTTGCCTATCTAGGCTTAATCACACGGCAAAGTCACTTCAAAACCCATTGCGTGCCCAAACAACCAACGAAATTGAAAAAGTAAAGATAACCAAAAGACCGACCCAGCCCAAGCTCAAAATATCCATAGGAATCTGTGAAACGCTGTGATGAAACATCTTCAAACCTGATCATAGTTCAAAGTGGGAATCGCAGTACAGCAAAACATCCCCCACAACTGTAGATTAATTGCAGGATAGAAAAGAACAGTGGGTCTGGAGGCGTGAAATGATTGAAGTGAATGAAGCAGTCCGCGAAATCAAACAGAGTGAAGGATCTGATCTCACTTGGGTAGAGCAATGGGAATCACTAAAAGCGGGTGGAATCGGCGCGATCGCAGCCGGAGTACTATTCGCCCTATTCACAGTCATCAATCGCGCGTGGATGTTGACTCCAACTAGCCCCTTGGCGTTGCAGCCTGAGATTCTTGAAGTAACCCTTGCAGTCAGTGGAGCCATTGCCATCCTGTCGGGATTTCTGTTTGCGGTCACCTATCGCTATGTGATTCGGCACGATCAAAACGTTCACCTAAAATCGGGAGCCATTGCCGCATTTGGGTTGGTGCGAGGATTGGCACAGTTGGATCTCGGCTGGCAAAGTGGAGTTGCCCCCCTGCCACTCCTCACGATGCTGCTGGAAAGTTTCGTGCTATTTGCAGGAGTAAGAATAGTTTTAGATTGGGCGATCGCTCAATCCAAAGTCAAACTATTTTGACACCGTTCGGCTCAGCGTCCTTTGCTTCGAGGTTAGCGAACTAATTTGACGGGCGATCGACTGGGGGTTAGCCTAAACTCAAGCGGCACAAACATTGATCGTCCAGTCATTTCGGGGGGTTGAGGCAGTTTCAAAATCTCCAGAATGGTCGGGGCGATATCCGAGAGGCGACCATCATCGCGCAGGTTAACATCAGTGCCATGCCCTGGAATCTTGCGCCCTTCTCCTTCTACCAAGATGAAGGGCACTGGATTGGTCGTGTGGGCAGTCCAAGGATTGCCGTTTTGATCCCACATCGTCTCGGCATTCCCATGATCGGCAATGATAATAGTAGTTCCACCGACGCGGATAGTGCTTTCTAGCAGGCGACCGAGGCAACGATCGACCGCTTGCAATGCCTCAATGGTGGCATCCATTTTACCAGTGTGCCCCACCATATCGGCGTTAGCATAGTTGATCACAACCATTGAATAAACCTGCTTTTCGACTGCCGCGATCGCCACATCTGTCAATGCTGCCGCAGACATCGCAGGAGCGCGATCGTAGGTTGCCACTTGCGGACTCTGCACCATTTCCCGGTCTTCTCCCTCAAACGGGTCTTCAATGCCGCCGTTAAAAAAGTAGGTGACATGGGCATATTTTTCAGTTTCAGCAGCGCGGAACTGGCGTAGCCCACGCTCAGAAACGACCTGACCCAAAATATTATTTAGATTTTGTGGCTCAAAGGCAACCAGCACCGGAAAGTGGGGATCGTATTGAGTAAAGGTGGCAAAGGCGAGCGGCTGAATCAGTTCTCGTTCAAAACCTTCAAACTTGGGATCGATCAATACTTGGGTTAATTGACGGGCGCGATCGGGGCGGAAGTTGTAAAACACCACGCCATCTCCTGGCTGAATGGCTCCGGGTGCAATTCGAGTCGGCAGAATAAACTCATCCTTGATGTCGGCATCATAGGAAGCCTGCATCACCTCCAACACCGATCGCCCATCTCCATCGCCATCCTGAGTCATAACGCTATAGGCTTTTTCTACCCGATCCCAGCGATGATCTCGATCCATTGCGTAATATCGACCGCTGAGAGTGACGATGCGTCCAACCCCGGCTGTGTCAATATAATCCACGATTTGCTGCACATATTTCTTGCCAGAATCGGGCAATGTATCGCGCCCATCGGTGATTACATGAATGCAAACATCTGCGATCGCCTGCTCCTTCGCCATATCCACCAGTCCAAAAAGATGAGACAGGTGAGAATGCACCCCGCCATCGGAGCAGAGACCAATCAAGTGCAGCTTGCCATTATTTTGCTGGACGGTTTGATAAAGCTTGACCAGCGCCACATTGCTGAGCAGGGTGCCATCTTCCACGGCATCCGAAATTCGTACAAGTTCTTGGGGCACCACTCGACCGGCACCAATATTCAGATGCCCGACTTCAGAGTTGCCCATTTGACCCTCTGGTAAGCCAACATCTTTGCCAGACGTGCGAATGGTCGTGTGCGGGTAGGCTGCCCAAAGGCTGTCGATCACGGGAGTTTTAGCGGCGGCTACAGCATTACCATCCGCATCTTCACGATATCCCCAGCCATCTAAAATGACCAGCACTACTGGAGAAACGGATGCTTGAGTCATAGAACACTAAGCCCTTTTCAATCAAGTGAATTCCTCCGAAATCATAGCATTGCTCTCGGCGATCGCCGATT
>CASBQE010000415.1 GCA_949127665.1 Synechococcales cyanobacterium PMM_0083 | reverse complement strand
ACGATCGCATTGGTATCAAACCAAAGCGATCGCGCTTTCACCTCAACCCGATTATCTAAACGGCTGTGTAATTCTTCAAACTACTCATCCGCCTGTCGTTCTGCTAAACACGCTGCTTGAAATTGAGCAGCAGTTTGGCAGAGTTCGGCGAGAGCGGAACGATCCAAGAACTTTGGATTTAGATTTGTTGCTGTTTGATGATATTGTCCTGAATGAACCTGAGCTTCAAATTCCCCATCCCCGCATGGTGGATCGGGCGTTTGTGCTGGTGCCGCTGGCGGAGATTGCCCCCGATTGGATTGAACCAATTTCAGGAAAAGCGATCGCAGAATTAGTTCAAGCGGTAGACTGTTCAGGAGTCAACCAACTCTACTAGCATTCCTTTTTTCCTCATCCTTCTTATCTTGTATCTTTTATGCCTTTTGGTCACGAGCCTCCCCAATTGTTAAAGCAGCGAATGCTCTACAAAGGGCGAAAGTTTGCATTTGAAGTAAACCGTTTTAAGTTGCCTAATAAGGCAGAAAGCGAACTAGAATGCATCCGCCATCCCGGAGGAGCCTTAGCCGTTCCGATTACACCCGATGGAAAGTTTGTTTTGGTCAGGCAATATCGCTTTGCTGCGAAGGGACGCTTGCTAGAGTTTCCAGCCGGAACCGTTGAACCTAACGAAACACCAGAAGATACGATTCGGCGTGAAATTGAGGAAGAAACGGGCTATCGTGCTAATCAATGGCAGCCAATCGGCGAATTTTTCGTTGCTCCTGGTTATTCTGATGAAGTGATTCATGCCTTTTTAGCTCAAGAGTTAGAGTTGCTTGAAACTCCCCCTGAAAAGGATGATGATGAAGATTTGGCAACTGTTTTGATGAGCGCAGATGAAGTTGAAAAAGCAATTTATAGCGGAGAAATTGTTGACGCTAAATCCATATCTAGCTTTTTCCTAGCGCGTCCTTTTCTCAGCTAAGAAACCGAACGCTGCACCCATTTCTGAATGAAAAAATGGCTGATTTGATTCTTTTTTGGCACCGTCGTGACTTACGCCATGCGGATAACGTGGGCTTAGCGGCGGCTCGTCAACGTAGCCAGCAGGTTGTGGGTGTATTTTGCCTTGATCCGGGCATTTTGCAGAAAGATGATGTGGCTCCAGCACGGGTCACCTACATGATTGGGTGCTTAGAGGCTTTGCAAGAGCAATATGCCAAAGCTGGAAGTCAACTGTTGATTGTGCAGGCGAACCCAGCGAAGAGGTTGCTTGAGTTGGCGATCGCCTTACATACAAAAGCTGTCTTCTGGAACAAGGATGTAGAGCCGTATTCGAGAGAGCGCGATCGCATCGTTGCTTCAGCCTTAAGAGACCAGGGGATTGAAGTCGTCACCTTTTGGGATCAGATTCTGCATGAGCCGAAAGACCTGACCACCGGGGCAGGCAACCCTTACACGGTATATGGTCCATTTTGGCGAAACTGGAGCGGCAAGCCAAAAAGCGCCCCTTTACCGTCCTTAGAAAACGCCATCGGGTTATCGGAAACAGAGCAAGAAACGGCGAAACAAGCGGGAGCGATCGCCCTCCCATCTGCCAAAGATTTGGGTTTTGTCTGGACAAATCCATTGTTTCTCGAACCGGGTGAGGTTCCCGCTAAGGCAAGACTGGAAGAGTTTTGCGATCGCGCAATCTCAGACTATGGAGAACAGCGGAATTTCCCAGCAAATCCTGGTACGTCTCAACTCAGTGCTGCGCTCAAATTTGGCGCGATCGGCATTCGGACTGTGTGGGCAGCCACGCTTGAGGTTGAAAAATACGCCCGCAGCGATGAAGCCCGTGATGGCATTCGGGTTTGGCGGCAAGAGCTAGCATGGCGCGAGTTTTATCAGCACGCTCTCTATGCCTTCCCCGAACTAGCAGAAGGACCTTATCGCACTCCATTCAAAGAATTTCCTTGGCAGAACAACGAGGATCATTTTCAAGCGTGGTGCGAAGGCAGAACAGGCTACCCAATAGTCGACGCGGCGATGCGGCAGATGAATCAAGCGGGTTGGATGCATAACCGCTGTCGGATGATTGTTGCCAGTTTCTTAACCAAAGATTTGATCATTAACTGGCAGCTAGGTGAAAAATACTTCATGCAGCGATTGATTGATGGCGATCAATCTGCCAATAATGGCGGCTGGCAGTGGAGTGCTTCCAGCGGCATGGACCCAAAACCCCTACGAATTTTTAACCCGGCGAGTCAGGCTAAAAAGTTTGATCCTGACGCGGAATATATTCGTCACTGGCTACCAGAATTGCGAAGTGTAGATACTGCCGATTTGGTTAGCGGCAACCTAAGCGCTGGCGATCGCGATCGCGCCAACTATCCCGCCCCCATCGTCGATCACAATCAACAGCAGCGGCGATTCAAAGAACTTTACCAGCGCCAAAAGGCAGGCGAACAGACTCCAAATACGCCTGTGGATTGACTCATAGTGACGTACAGATTTACGCTTTGGTAAGGCAAGTTTCACAAAAACGATGCCTAGTATTGGCTACCTGTTAAGCCTGCCCGACTGCGATCTAAGGAATGTATTGAATGAAAACCCCTGCTGCTAGCGAATATCGGACGGTGTTGCCCAAGGTGAGTTGGCAAAAGTATGAAGCGCTGCTAGCAGAAATGACAGGCGACCGCACCGCCCGATTTACCTTCGATCGCGGTCGCTTAGAAATGATGAATCCTTTAGAAGAACACGATCGCTGTCAGAAACTAATCGAGTCTTTGCTGTTGGTTGTCACCGATGAATTGGATCAGCCGATTACAAGCTACAAAGTACCGACACTAAAACGCGAAGAGTTGCAAATTGGCACTGAACCAGATGCAGGCTACTATATTCAAAATTGCGATCGCATGGATGGAAAACCCGCGATCGACTTAGCAATTGATCCACCGCCCGATTTGATCTTAGAAGTGGAACTTTCCCGCAGTTCGCTCAACAAGTTTGCGATCTACGCTCAACTGGGTATCCCAGAAGTCTGGCGCTACATCAGCAAACCGGGCGACACATTTTTGAAGGGGAAATTATTTATTCACTATTTGCAGGGCGATCGCTACATAGAAGAAGATCATGGGCTTGCCTTTCCGTTTCTTTCGGCAGGCAGAATTTTGCAGTTCATCGACCAAAGTGACGTAGAAGGATTGCCAAAAGCACTGCGTGACTTGCGGCTGTGGGTTGAGACGACCTTGTAGTGGCGATCGCTCTTACAGCGGTATTCCCCAAAACGCAAAAATTGCTTTCACACCCGCCGTGAAGGTGGGCAAGTATTTCTCAGCAAACTCTGCCAGGTTATTGCCCCGTTTGATAATCGTGGGCAACGCATCCAGCGCATCGCCTGCTTTTTCCAGCAAATCAGAATTGGCGCGATCGCTGCCCAACTACGCGATCGCTTTGATGAGTGAATAGGTGCGATCGCGGTAGTATCAAGGCACCTGCTGAAGGCGACTACATGTGGATTTTGAAATTGTTGGCGACATCACCGAAATTGAAACCATTGCTGTTGGCAAAGGAATTCGCGATCGTGCCCGGTTACAGAAACAGTATGGT
>CASBQE010000414.1 GCA_949127665.1 Synechococcales cyanobacterium PMM_0083 | reverse complement strand
TACTCGGATTTATTTAATTTCCATTCCTAATCATAGCAACATCGAAATGCTTGGGTGACTTTGATCATTTCAATGGATTTCAACAGCATCGGTCTAGCTTGACCCATCAATGGACAACACAATCACCGTGATGTTATCGCGACCACCATTTTCTTTTGCCGCATGAATTAGGGCGGCGGCGGCTTTTTCGCAGACCCGGATGGATTTTAGCTGCGCTGCAATCACTTGATCCGATAGTTCTTCGGTGAGTCCATCGCTGCATAACAACAGGCGATCGCTCGGCTGTATCTGCACCGACTGAATATCAATTTGGCGCAAATCTTCTCGTCCTAAACACTGAGCTAACACATGCCGCCAAGGATGAACTCTCCCTTGATCCGATGAAATTTCACCCGTGCGGATTGCTAATGCAACCCAGGTATGGTCTTCAGTAATCTGATCGAGTTTGGCACCGCGTAACCGATAGAGCCGCGAATCACCAATATGGGCGCATAAGGGCTGCTCATCGCGAAAGAGCAACACCACAACAGTGGTGCCCATATCACCCCGCTCTGGGTGCTGCCGCTGGTCGTCGATAATTGCCTGGTTTGCCTCTAGCAGCGCCTGTTCCAAAATAATCTCTGAGGATTCAGCCGCGTCCCAATAGCTCTCTAAGTACGCTTGAATCGTTTGGGTGGCAAGATGGCTGGCTTCTTCACCGCCTGCATGTCCGCCCATGCCGTCTGCCACAATAAAAAAGCGACCTTCAGGATCGATGTAATAATCGTCCTGGTTGACTTTGCGGACAATGCCGACATCTGTTAAGCCTGTAGACAGACGCTTCATAGGGTGGTTGCTAGGGTGTCAACAATTAAATGGGTCATGGCATTCGATCGCTGCGATCAATCCGAATCATCAAGCGAATGAGAATGAACCCTGTAAAGGACGCAGCAGTCGCCGCAGCCAGCGCCAGCCAGCCATAACCACTGACTAATAGAATCGTAGCCGACAATGTAAACGCACACACTAATAAAGTGTAATTTGTGCCCATATTTACACCGCTCAATCGGCGTAGAATGCGCTCTGTTTCCAGCGATCGCGTCCGAACTCGAATATCGCCGCGCTCCAGTTTCTCTAGCGTCTCTTCAATTCGTCGGGGCAATCCTAAAGCAGTATTGCTGATTTGGGAGGCTTGGCGGCTCAATTCTCCTAGAATATTGTTCGCATCAGTGGTCGGATTTCCATCTGCCATAATCTTTAATGCAAAAGGCTTTGCAACCTCCATAAAGTTAAATTGAGGGTCTAGTCCTTTGCCAACCCCTTCTAGGGTAGAAAAGGCGCGCATAACGAAGGTAAACGTGGCTGGAAAGCGAAACGGCTGACCATAGGCAACTTCATAAAGATCATCGCTAATAGATGCCACGGATTGGTTCTCAAAAGGCTTATCCATGAAGTTATCTAACATGAACTGAACCGAGCGACGTACTGGTCCCATATCGCTTGTAGGAGTCAGAGCGCCGAGAGCAATCAGAGAAGCCACGACGCGATCAGCATCTTTTTGAGCAACCCCAAAGAAAGTTTCTAATAGCTTTTCACGGGTGACAAGCTTAACCTGTCCCATCATGCCAAAATCATAAAAAATCAGCGACCCATCTGGGTTAACTGCAATGTTACCGGGATGAGGATCGGCATGGAAAAAGCCATCGTTTAAAAGCTGAATTAAGTAAGCTTTCGCACCCAGTTCAGCTAGCCGACTGCGATCGAGTCCAGCAGCTTCTAGGGCTTCGTAATGGCTAATTTTAATTCCCGGCAAATATTCCAGCGTCAACACCCGTGGAGAGGCATATCGCCAGTAAACACGCGGCACCATCACCCAATCTTCACTGCGAAAGTTGCGACGGAAGGTATCGGCATTACGCCCTTCGTGGAGGTAGTCGATTTCCTCATACAAAATCTTGCAGCACTCGTCGTAAATGCCGAGCCAGTCTCGCCCTGGTCCCCATTTTGGGTGTCGCTGAAAGTACCGAGCAATCCCTTTGAGAATGGCAAGATCAATTTGAAACAGCTTGACCAAACCCGGACGCTGCACCTTGACAACCACGTCTTCACCAGAGTGCAAGGTGGCGCGATGGACTTGCCCCAAACTGGCAGCCGCCAGCGGAATGGGGTCAAAGCTGAGGTAAAGCTCTTGTAGAGATTTGCCCAAGTCTTGCTCGATCAGGCTTTTTGCTTGCTCAAAGCTGAAGGCAGGCACTCGATCTTGCAGTTTAGACAGTTCTTCAACATATTCAGTTGGGAACAAATCGGCACGAGTCGAAAAAAGCTGACCTACTTTAATGAAGGTAGGACCTAAATCTAGCAGAGTGTCTCGCATCCAAACCGCTTGCGATCGCCGACGTTGCTCTCGCTTAGCATCTGTCATGCCACCGGAATAACTCCAAGACTTGCTGTACAGCCATTGGGAATACAGCAGCGTCAGCGCGAAGCCCCAGATATCCACAAACCGCCGCTGCCGCGAATAGTTGGTTCGGTTCCAGCGATAGGCTTTACCACCGTAAGCTTTCTCTTTTACAGGTTTATTGAGCGGGAGCGGCTCGGCAGATGTCGCTACTTGCTGAGATAAAGGCTGCCGGTTAAAAGACGCATTCTTCGTATTTATAGAGGCAGACGTTTCAATACCATTAGCCTCATGGAGGCTAGCCTCTTTTAAGAGTGTAAAACCATCCGCCTCAAAACCTGAAATTGATTCAGGCTCTTTCTCATTCTGAGCATTGACAATGAGTAGAGTATCTGCGTGAGCAAAAGACCCCTCACTTTCAGGATTTGGCTTCGTTGGCTGCTTGGGCAGGTTGGAGTCTTGAGGAACAACAGACACTCGATTTTTATCCCTAGGCTAATACCTCTGATGCTATCAAAGGATATGGAAACGTGGTTATAGAGTGCGGCTGCGATATTGCTTCAGTTCAGAGCGCAACCGAGCAACTTCTGCCCGCAGTTCGTCGATTACTGTCTGCAAATCATCTGATTGGAACGGTGATGCAGAAGTTGATTGACTCGATCGTCCTTGGGTTGCTGCCGCTTCTTCTTGGGCTGCCCGTTCTGCCACACGTTCGCTCAAGGTGCGTAAATTTTCTCGGAGTTCTGCATCTAGCTTGCCTAACTCACTCAAAGCATCCGTAAACGCAAGTTCTGCGTGATCGTACAAGGTGTCTGCTAGCGCTCTGCCAACAAAAAAGGCATGAACAATGGGGTTACTCATCAGAAAAATTCCTATACGCTCCGCCTAGATTATAGCGTGGTTATTCTATTGCCGTTGTCCCTCGCCAGAACTAGGTGCCATCGTTGAGGGCGGAGGGGCAGGTTCTTTCTCGGCAGGAGCGGGAGGCGAGATCACCGCAGGGGGCAGTTCTGGCTCCGGAGAGTTTGGGATTTTGGGTAGAGGCGCGATCGCCCGTGGCTGAGGGTTCGGTGCAGGAACTTGAGGGCTGAAAGCGGGAGGTGCTGCCTCTTCAACCGCTGGAGCGGGAATGGCTTTCTCTTCAACCCTAGGTTGGTCAACGGCAGCAGGGGGAAACTGATTGCGGTTATCTGGCTGTTTCCGTTGGCTGGGCGCTTCAACTACAGGGCGGGAATAGGAATTAGAAGGGATAATGGGGGGCACAGCACCAGGCCAATTTTCAAATGGAGGAAAGGCTTGCTCTGTGTGAAAAATGGAGGTGCCTGATCCAGTGGAGTTTGCCGTAATTCGTAGGGTTAATCCGGCTCCTAAGCCAATGGCGGCAGCGATCGCCGCCGTCGCAAGTAACGTTTTAGGAAATGGATTTTTTAGGCTCAGCGCAGAAGGGGGCATACTTTGATTGGATTGAGAACTAAATCGTTGGGTCGGCAGCGAAGCAGATTTTACGGATAAAGGATTGGGTTTCGAGGAAGCACCGATCGCAGTTTGAGATCCAGTAGCGGCTGGAGGCATTGCAGCCGCTAAATCAGAATTAGGATCGCGATCGCTGGGGTTAATCGGCGAAGGTAACAATGCCAGCCACTCTGCGATCGCTTGAGGGCGAGAATTTGCATTTAGCTCCAGTCCGCACAAGATAGCAGATTCTACCGCAGCAGAGAGTTGAGGACATAGCTGACGAGGAGATGGCAAGGGCGATCGATGGCGCAGGGGAGCCGCTAACGGAGCATATCCAGTCAGCAAAAAATACAAAGTGCCTGCCAACGCATAGATATCGGTTGCAGGCGTGTGAGCTAACTCAGCCTGATACTGTTCGATCGCCGCATATTCCCCCACTGGCAATTGAATCGTGTCAGCCGCAACACCCAGCACGGTTGGATCTAGCAGCTCAATATTGACCAGCACCACAATGTTAGACCCAAGCGGACGAATCACATTTTTGGGTGTAACGTGGCGGTGAATCAGTCCTTTGCCGTGCAGTTCCGCCAAGGCTGAACCCACTTGCTGGATGTATTGCACCGCCTGAGATTCTGCCAATGCGCCCGTGGTATGCACCACTTCTAGCAGAGTTTGCCCAGTGGTGTAATCGAAGACAGCGATCGGCGCATTCTCTTCTTGAAAAGAATCAATCAGTCGCACCAAGCCGGGATGATGACAGTCAGCAAATCGGTGAGCTTGGTCAAAAAATCGCTGCTTTAACGGATCAAGATCGACGCTTAAATCAGGTTTTAGCTGCAATACCTGAAGAATGACGGATCGGTTTTGCTGAACCTGAGTGCCTTGAAAGGTCACGCCGATGTCAGTTTGCCCCAAAACGTGATTGATCAGATATTTCCCATAATGAAGCGTATTCCCGATGGTCAAAGGCATGGGCATGTGGTCAACAAGTTTTTCCATGCTAACTCTTGATTGCGCTTGACTCAATCTTTTCGCTGAAGTCTTTTGTGAATCGCGATCGCCCCAAACATCAGCGCCCCCAAAACGGTAGTAGGCTCTGGAACCGCCGCCGAACTGTTCTCTACTGGGGCTAACTCACCCCCTGTACTAACAGGTTCGACCACAGTTACTGGTTCAACGGGAATCGGTTCAACGAAAGTCAGTTCAATGGGAATCGGTTCAATCGGGGTTGAATTAATTACCACTACTTCTACAGGCGGTGGCGGCGGCGTGGGATCAATGAAACCAACTCGTGGCTGAAAGTTAGGGCGCTGTAGTAGGAAAAAGCGGTTAAGCGGGGTGGTATCTGTAAAAATGTAGCGAAAGACAACAGTGTCGCCAGGAGCGACGATGCCACCCGAAAAGTTAACGTAATCTCGCACATCAATCTCTTCTTCTGACGTGCTAAAGCGGGTTGAGGTAAACGGTCTAAACTGGGGCAAAAATTGACCAAACGATAAACCATCTGCTTCTGGGCTAGGGAAGCCATATGCTTCTTGCAGCTCGTGGTCTACAAAAATCCAGGGAGTGCCCGTCCGGTTTGTGAGGACTGACTGAAAGCCAATTCCCACATAGGAACATCTGGGGCACAGCCGGGGAAAGCCGTCGATGCTCATGTACAGGTTCGTGTCGGGTCCATATACGTCCTGTTCAATCGTGTAAAACCCATCAGGATCGATTCTGCCGTTAACAATGCTAAAGTTGCCTGAAATTTCACTGAAACGTAATCCACCGAGCTGCAAGGAGACGGCTTGGGCAGAGGTGGCGGTGCCGATCGCGCTAGAAATGGCGATCGCGGCAAAAACCCGACAGATGAATGAATTCATAAGTGCAGAAACCAGGATAGAAGGTCAGTAGCCGTCTGCAAAACAAAGAGTGTGTATTTCAAGACTGCAAATGATCCAAAAAGTTTCAAATCTTCCTGATTAAATCTATCAAGCTGTGTAGAGGTCGGGCGATAGTTAGGAACACAGAGGCTTAGCTGATGTTAGAGCGCATCTGGATCAATCCCGCGATCGCGTAATCGGATCAGCAATTCTGCCAGTTGTTCTTCTGCCTGGTCAGCCCGTTCTTCTGCCTGGTCAGCCCGTTCCTCAAAGGTTGGATAGCGCTGCCCGGTTTCGTCGTACCAATACAGCCATTCTCGTAAAACGCCTTGATAGGTGCCGCGATCTCGTCCAATTCCTAACCCAAGTTCTGGCATCCAGACGGGATTGCCAGCGAGTAAGTGATACTCTCCATTGATCAACTGGTAGACCTCTAAGGGCGGCTTTCTCCGGCGGCGAGACGAATACACCGCGTAATACAACACACCCATTTCGGCATAAAGCTGTTTTTTGGTGCTGTATTCACGACGATACTTTTTGGACACCACCTCCAAGACAAAACTTGGAATGCGTCGCTCTTCCCACAGGACGTAGCTGAGGCGAAGTTCTTCATCGGTGACGCGGCTGACTCCTAAGCTGAGAAAGCCATCGGGGACGATCGCAGGCTTATCGGGGTCGTAGTAAATTCCCATATCCACGCCAAAAAACCAATCCCAGCGATCGCGCCACAGCCACGCCAAGATCGCTTTGAGCAAACCGGGAATTAAGTCTTGAAGCTCATTATCCACAGGCGTATCATCGGAGTCGGGCAACTCTTCAGAGGATGGCAAACACAAGGTTGGGTCATAGAAGAACATGGCAAACCTCTCAACCCGTCTAGATTGCATTCTATATCAGGGCAAAGGTGACCGGTTGGCAGAAGCCCGAATTAAATATCCAGGTCAGCCAGATTCAGCTTGGAGCCGTAGGTTTCAATGAATTCACGGCGGGGCGCGACGCGATCGCCCATCAGCACCGTAAACACGCGATCGGCTTCAACGGCATCTTCAATCTCAATTCGCTTCAGGGTGCGCGTTTCTGGATTCATCGTCGTATCCCACAGTTGAGTCGGCATCATTTCGCCCAACCCTTTGAAGCGCTGAATGTCATACTTTGCGTTAGCGGGGAAGGTAGCAATTACTTGATCGCGATCGCGTTCGCTATAGCAGTAGTTGTGGCTGCGCCCTCGCTCCACCTTATACAACGGTGGACAAGCAATGTAGACAAAGCCCTGTTCAACCATTGCCTTTTGATAGCGGTAGAAAAAGGTGAGAATCAAGGTACGAATATGGGCACCATCCACATCGGCATCCGTCATGATCACAATCCGGTGATAGCGCAACTGCGCCGCATCAAAGTCTTCGCCCTTAATTCCTAACCCTAGAGCAGTAATTAGCGCCTGAATCTCGGTGTTCTTGTAGATCTTTGCGTCGTCCGTCTTCTCAATATTCAGGATTTTGCCCCTGAGCGGCAAGATTGCCTGAAAGCGACGATTGCGTCCTTGCTTAGCGCTACCGCCAGCAGAATCGCCTTCCACAATAAAAATTTCTGATTCCGCAGGATCGCGGCTGCTGCAATCTGCCAGTTTGCCGGGTAGGGTAGAAGACTCCAACACCGACTTGCGCCGCACCAGTTCACGGGCTTTCCGAGCCGCTTCTGCCGCCTTAAAAGCCTCTACCGCCTTTTCAATAATGGCATCTGCCACACCAGGACGAAATTCCAGATATTCGATCAGCACTTCGCCGACCAAGGAATCCACAATGCCGCGCACTTCGGTATTGCCCAGTTTCGTTTTGGTTTGACCCTCAAACTCTGGATCGGGCACCTTCACCGAAATCACACCCGTTAAGCCCTCCCGAATATTTTCCCCTGCCAGATTGGATTCGTTTTCCTTAATCTTGTTGCGTTTGCGGGCAAGAGAATTCAATGTGCGGGTTAAAACGGTCTTCAATCCTTCTAAATGGGTGCCGCCATCCACCGTGCGGATGTTGTTAGCAAAGCCCAGCAAGTTGTCGTTGTAAGCATCTGCACACCACTGGAGGGCAACTTCTACTTGAACGTTGTTGCGTTCCCCTTGCACATAGACCACTTCATCGTGAAGTGGCTGCTTCTCGCGGTTCATGTAGGTGACATATTCTCGAATGCCGCCCTCATAGAAATAGACTTCGACGTGAGGCTCGTCGGCTTTTAGCAGGTCTAAGCGATTATCGGTGAAGGTGATGCGAACTCCGCCATTGAGGAACGCTAACTCCCGCAGGC
>CASBQE010000413.1 GCA_949127665.1 Synechococcales cyanobacterium PMM_0083 | reverse complement strand
TAGCCCATAGCGGAGGGAAGCCCAGGTAAAGTACTCCATTGCTAAGGAAATTGGGTAGCGCAATCCCCACAGGCTAAGCGTTCCAACTGTTAGCCAAAGAGTACTTGCGAACAGCCAGCGTCCGTAGACCGTTAGCTGATGCAGACGTTGGACTTGCGCTAAAAAAAGCGGATCGTGATCGGCTTTCCCAATAGCAGAAAGCGATTGGTTCTGCTGAGTCATAACAGCAGCGAAAAGAGTTCAAACACAAGTCGATTATGAGGATGCTTCATCGGAACTCGCAATGTTGTCTAAGCTGGGATTGGGTGAGAACGCTTGTCCCGTTTTTTCGCGCCATAGGGCTAATAACGTGCTGGCAATAAAGATGCTGGAATAAGCGCCCATGGTGAAACCAATGATCAGGGCAAGAGCAAAGTTTTTAAGGGTTTCGCCGCCAAAAAAGAAGATTGAAAAGAGCGTGAGCAATACGGTTAGCGTGGTGTTGATGGAGCGTCCCAAGGTTTGGTTGACGGCGGCATCTACAATATCATTGATGTGGCGATTGGGGTTTAGAGTAATCGTTTCGCGAATGCGATCGTAGATCACTACGGTGTCGTTGACGGAGAACCCCACAATTGTCAGCAGTGCCACAATAAATAATGAGTCTGCTTCAACGCCAAAAAGCAGTCCCAGAATGGAAAACACGCCTGTAGTGATCAAGATGTCGTGAAACAGAGCCACGATCGCAAAGATGGCATAGTCCAATTGAAACCGCAGGCTCATGTAAACCGTAATTCCGGCGAATGAAACGAGCAGTGCTAGTAAGCCTGATGTAAACAACTGTTGTCCAACCACTGGTCCAACGGTATCGATTTGAGTTTTTTTCGGGTCAAAGGCTCCAATTTTTTGGCTAAGTGCAGTTTGCAGTTTGGTGCGCTCTTCGCCAGATAGGGGTGCCGTGCGAATGGTGACCCCAACCGGTTTTCCGGTGCGATCGGTAATCGCTTGAATACTGCTGTTGGCATGTCCTTCTGTTGCCAAAATTTCCCGCACAACCGCCACGTCTACAGGCTGATCGCAGGCTCCTGGTTTAGAGCAATCCAGTTCAAATTGCAGGCGAGTCCCACCGACAAAATCTAGACTGGGACGAAGAGGCGCACCAAATTGCTGCCAGGAAATCAACATACCAGCCAACCCAGCCAAAATCAGCGCTGAAGAGAGCGCCCACCAAAGGTTTCTTTGACGAATAACTTGTAGTTTCATGAGCTAGGCTGTGCCTCCGATCGCGTCGTGGCTGGCAAATTGGGACAAAAATATTCAGGTTTACGCAAGCTGGGAAACCCAAGCACATACAGCATTAAAGTTCGGCTACAGGTAATTGCCGTGAACATACTAATCACGACCCCCAATGCCAGAGTCAGGGCAAACCCTTTGACCAGACCTGCCCCTAGCCAAAACAACGCCCCGCAGGCAATCAGCGTCGTCACGTTGCTATCTAGAATGCTGGAAAAAGCCCGATAGAAGCCAGACTCGACTGAGCGATAGAGAGTCTTACCTGCTTTCAGTTCTTCACGGGTTCGTTCAAAAATCAGAATGTTGGCATCGACCGCCATGCCGATACTGAGAATGAATCCGGCAATTCCCGGCAGGGTCAGCGTTACCCCCAGCAGGTTAAACGTTGCCAAGGTCAAAATCGTGTAGATGATCAAGGAGGTGTCAGCGATTAGCCCAGGCAGGCGATAGTAAATCACCATAAAGATGAGAACTAAGGATAAACCGCCCAGACCCGCGTAGATGCTACTTTGAATGCTATCTCGCCCTAACGTAGCGCCAACCGTGCGGTTCTCCACTACTTCTACCGGGAAGGGTAACGCACCGCCTTTCAGTTGAATTGCCAAATCTCGCGCCGTTTCTAGGGGAAAGTTGCCTTCAATCACGGCTGAGCCGCCATTAATCCCGGTTTGAGCATACTTGGCATCTACCGAATAGGCGAAGTTCGCGCTAATGGGTGCGCCATCTAGAAAAATGCCGAGGGTACGCCCGGTTCCAGCAATGCTTTTGGTGAGTTCGGCAAACAGTTCGCCGCCGCGCTGATCAAACTGAAGCGCCACATCCCAGACATTTTGCGAGTTAGTTGCGCCAGGGTAAGCATCCTTCAGGTTTTGACCCGACAGTTCAGTTTTTTCAAATAGCTCAGCGATCGCGGTATTAATTGCCTTCAAATCTGCCTGGTTCTGTTCGATCGCGGTCGCATCAGCAGATTTTCTCAACTCGTCCCGTTTCGCCGATTTTTCGCGTAGCTGCTGCCGCTCGATTTGTAACCGTGCTTCCGTTCCAGGCTTTTGCTTGCGAAAATCGAGTTGGGCAGTTCCACCCAGTACTCGCTCTGCCTGAATCGGATCATTTACGCCCGGAAGCTGCACAATGATTTGATTATTTCCAGCAGTCAATACCAAGGGTTCAGACACGCCTAAGCCATTGACCCGCCCTTCAATCACGCGCCTCACGGCATCCAGGTCACTGGGTTTGATCTCCTTTACTTGCTCCGTGGGTTTCACCTGAATCGTCAGTTGAGAGCCGCCGCGCAAATCTAGACCCAACTGAGTTGGAATTTTCCAAATCAACACCAGAGCGCCAATCACGAGCGCCGCAATAAAAAGCAAAATTAACCGCTGTCTTGCCATAGGTAATCCCCGCTACAGAAGCTATGATAACGTCTTCCCGACTTTCTCCGGCATCCTTTCAAGAATTGCCTGCCCAGAGCCGCGAAACCGGATAGCGATCGCTGATTTTCTATAGCTGTTTATCCACGATTTTTTTGACGGCTTCTACGATTTGTTGAGGCTGGACGATCGTCAGGCTTTCCAGTGCGCCATTGTAGGGCGTAGGGATATCTTGAGAGGAAAGCCGGATCACGGGTGCGTCGAGTTCGTCAAAAAAGCGATCGCTGATTGATGCCACTATTTCCGCCCCAATTCCGCCTGTCCGCATACATTCTTCCACTACGACAACGCGATGAGTCTTGCGGATAGACGCGCCGATCGTCTCAAAATCAATCGGCTTCAGCGATAGCAGATCAATAATTTCGGGATCGTAGCCTTCTTTTTCCAAAGTTTTTACGGCTTGCATGGCATGATGGCGCATCCGCGAATAGGTCAGCACCGTTACATCCGTTCCTGAGCGAACAATTTCTGCCTTGTCCAGGGGCAAATAATATTCCTCATCGGGCAAATCTTCCTTCAGGTTGTAGAGCAGCACATGCTCAAAGA
Organism: Synechococcales cyanobacterium PMM_0083; assembly: GCA_949127665.1. Lineage (GTDB taxonomy): Bacteria > Cyanobacteriota > Cyanobacteriia > Leptolyngbyales > Leptolyngbyaceae > ULC077BIN1. The sequence goes on along the minus strand of CASBQE010000413.1, from coordinate 1,063 downwards.
ACAGCACGGGATTATTATCGCGAATGGCGGATTTCAGCAGCCCTTTAGCATTGTAAGGCGTGGAACAAGCGACGATTTTGAGTCCGGGGACTGCCTGAAAGTAAGCCTCTAGCCGCTGAGAGTGTTCTGCACCCAACTGCCGCCCCACGCCGCCCGGACCTCGAATCACTAAAGGAATCTTGAAGTTGCCGCCGGAGGTATAGCGCAGCATTCCGGCATTATTGGCAATTTGGTTGAATGCCAGCAGCAAAAAGCCCATGTTCATGCCTTCAATGATCGGGCGTAATCCCGTCATTGCCGCACCGATCGCCATGCCGGTAAAGCTGTTTTCGGCGATCGGCGTATCCAACAGCCGCAAATCGCCATATTTTTTATACAAGTCTTTGGTGACTTTATAGGAACCGCCATAATGCCCGACATCTTCGCCCATGACCATCACGGTTGGGTCTTTTGACATTTCTTCGTCGATCGCCTCGCGCAGGGCGTTGAAGAGTAGGGTGTCTGCCATGGGTTCCTCTAAATGCTCAAATGATTGCTCAAAGCCAATCCTAATTCTAGAACAGTCGGCTGCGATCGCCCAGAGCCAAAGCCCATAAACCCCTCACAATTTATCCTTATCCTCTTAATTTCGTTGCACTTCCTATTTCCTAATTTCCTATTTCCTATTTCCTACTTCGCACTTTCACTTGTAAAGTCACCTAATGTGCAACTCAAAGTCAGCCCTCAGCCCCCAGTCCCTTCTCCTATTTTGGGAGTAGACCGCAGGTCGTGCAAAGCAGGGGTTAGGAGATGAGGGCAGTTCGGCGATTCGCTTAAGTTGACATGCTCCCTGCCTTGTCACCCGTTAAGCCCATCCTTATGGCTCGACCGACTCGAACCCAATCGACAAGTCCCTTCAAGGTCATGGTGTTGGGAATAGTTTAGTGTTGTTCGCTCTCATCCAAAGTTGGTATAAAAATGACCATCTTGCCGACTCACTTGCCGGATCGGATTGCTGCAAAGTGAGTTAATCGCTAGGGCGATCGCGTCCTCCGCACCATACACTCCATACTCCATCCCAAAT
>CASBQE010000412.1 GCA_949127665.1 Synechococcales cyanobacterium PMM_0083 | reverse complement strand
GCGGGTTTGGTCATTGCTGCTTAACCCTAGGGTGAGGCTGGCTCCAGCCTCGGTTGATTGGCTGACCACACTCCAGGGCAGTTCACGGGCAAAGCCATGCTGCTTGATGGTGTAAGGCTTGCCATTGTGAGTGTAGGTGTTATCTGCCACGTTGCCGCATAGGGGAAACAGAATGGGGTTACCGCCCCGTACGGTTAATGTCGGATCGGTGAAGCGTTGCTTATCCATATAAAAAATCTCTTGACCGTTCATTTGCCAACTCGTGACGATGCCGCCACGTTCTGGCACAATTTCCACCTTTGCCCCGGTTGCCTCATCCGTAAGAATGTAGGTGAGATATTGGCGTTGTTCCGTTGCGATCGCGCTCATGCTTGACTCCTTACTCTAAAATCACCTCACTTTAACCTGTGTGGATTAATGAGTCGTTAACGATTACCACATCATCGGCGCTTTTAAGGCGACATCCTGCGTGGAAAAATCCTTTTCAGGTTCGTCTATTTTTACGGCTGCATTTCCCTTCCCTGTTTCAATCCCCTTTGCCGTTTTATTCACTTGCGCTACTTTCACAGCAGATTTGGGATGAATCTGAAAACTAACCCTGTTGGGCTGTGCCGCAGGTAGCTCAGTGGTCTCCACAGGTTCTCCAGAATTGGGTTGGGTTCCTTGGGGAGATCCTTGATTGCCTTGCGGATTGCCTTGCGGATTTCCTTTAAGTGGAGTTTGGCTGGGAGAATTGGTGAAGGAGTTGCTGGGGTTCGCGAAAGAAGGCAGTTGGGGCGCGTTAGGAGCAACCACTGGAGCTTCGGTTTGGGCGGCTGGGGGCTGAGTGGCATCGGCTGGGTTGCTTCTGGTTTTCGGCGTGGGAGGAGCGACTTCTCCATAACCCGGCAGGATGTCGGTATTTGCCGGATCAATGGGTGTCGGAGTGCTGACTGCATCCGGGCTAGGCTGAACGGTTGGACTATTGAGCGCTTCTGGGGTAGACGTTTGAGGCGCACTCGTCCCTGCATCAACGGCTGGAACATCCGCAGGTGGCGGCAGGAGGTTGTCAGGTGGTAAGGGTGCGGCTGCGGGTGCCGGATTGATGGTGGGCAGAGAGGGAGACGTTGGCAGTGTGGCAGGAGCTAAGGCTTCTGGGGTTGCGGTAGTTGCTGGGGTTTGTGGCGCACGGGCATCGAGTACTACAGGTGACTGCATGGGCTGCTGAAAATTGGCAGATAGTTGAGTCAGATTTCCGAGAATCGCCGTGGCGCGATCGCCCTGGGCAATCTTTGGCTGATAGCCCGTCACTTCCACCGGCAAAAACTCGACTTTCATCTGCTTGTCTTTAAGGGACACTTGCATCACGGCTGTGTCGTAATCAGTGCGAGAATTGCCACCAAAGATAAAGTTGCCGAGGGAGTAGGCGATCGGGCGACCTTTATAGATCTCTGCGCCTTGCAGCACATGAGGATGATGCCCCACAATCACATCGGCACCTTGATCAACCGTGAAATGCCCCAGTTTCACTTGCCAATCGGCGGGTGCTTCTGCCAGTTCTTGTCCCCAGTGAAAATTCACCACGACCCAATCCACTTGATCTCGAATGGCTTTTATATCCTCTGCAATCCGCTCTTCTTTAATCGAATTCACGCCTGCTTTGTTTGCCTCTGCGCCATATTCTTCCCCCCAATAGGAAAGATAAGCAATCCGTTGCCCCTTAACATCAATAATTTTGGGACGACGGGCTTCCGTCAAATCTTTTCCGGCTCCCATATATTGAATTCCGGCAGCATCCAACGTTGCCAGGGTTTCCTTCAGTCCATCGGCTTCAAAATCCATGGTGTGGTTGTTCGCCAAATTCACAATATCTACCCCGCCAGATGTCAGCACCTTAACTGCATCGGGATTGGCTTTGAAGTTAAATTGTTTATCGGGCATGGCAAGGGTTGCTTTAGTCAAAGGGTTTTCCAGATTCACCATTGCCAAATCTGCCTGCTGATATTCCTTCATGGCGGCAAAAGGACGGGTGTAATCGGTGCCAACCACTTCTTCAAAGTGATCCGATAAGGTGACATCACCGGAAAACATTAGCGTCACCGTTGGATCTTGGGGATTGGCGACCTGATTATGCTTGAACACCGGAACGGTTTCCAGCGCCGTCCGAACGGTGTCGGAGCGAGTGGGCAGGTTTTTGTTGCCCGATTCAGAAGAGGCGGAGGCATCGGTTTGGGCAACGGGCGCTCGGCTATAGCCTAGAAAGCCACCCACCATAATCGCGGCAGCGGCAGGTCCACCGACTAGCATGGTGCGAGCGAAACGGAGGCGGGTTTTGCGTCGAGCGGTTTTATGAATCCGCGATCGCATCTGCTGATGGGGGTGCGATCGATGCCGATTGGCAGGCGTAACAATCCGTACCGATTGCTTCCAAAGAATCTGCTTGGGTTGATCTACTAAACCAACCGCAATGTTGGCACCCCGAATCACCGGAGAATTTAACTGCCATAAGTGATGGCAAATGAAGCGCATTAATTGCTCTTGCCAGCTTCCTTCAGCAGCCTCTGGGTCTGGAATAAAAGGCAGTTCAATCAGCAGCCGTAGATTGGCGGGATTGCCAGAACCCACTCGTGCCTTAAGCCCATAGGGACGCAGCGATTGATTAAGCCACTGCGCGATCGCCTGTAAATTTCCGCGCTGAGCAAGTTCCAACACATTCGGCGAGTATCCCAACATTGCAGACTGAACCATACCCCTTCATCCTCAAACATTGCCACTGATTAAAAAACATCTCTTTCTCAACTACGAGAAATTGACAACTTATTGATACTCTATATTGACCAATTTCAACCAACTATATCCAGCAAATCGCCTAAAACGTTTAGAGAATCCTTTGTTATTCACTTGGCAATGATTATCCATGCGTATTTTTGAAATTATTGAATAACCGTAGGGGCGGGTCTTGTGCCTGCCTGTTAGAGCAAAGGGCACCCACAAGAGGTGCCCCTACCTACACCAATGATAGATCTTTGATTGCCAGGTTAATAGGTGGGTTTTCTATCTCTTGCCTCTCTCTGGCGGTGCTTTAAAACTGGTAGTTGACGCTGAAGTAGAAGCCAGAATCTTGGGCATCATTGCCGCGATCGCGCAACCGCAGAAACGATGCTGCATAGTCCAGCCGGAGATTCAAGCCGGGATAGGGTTGCCACAGAAAGCCCAGCCCAGCCCCAGCCAAAAATCGCTGATCGGCTTGATTGTTGGGATTAGCGCTATTGTTCCAGACTTTGCCCATGTCGAGGAAAGGCGCAATTTGGGCGATCGGGCTGCCCGCCGCATCGCGCAAAAAGGTAATTCGATCTTCAACCGAGAGCCGAAAACCGTTGTCTCCTGAACGGGCATTTTGCCGAAAACCGCGCACCGACTGTCCGCCGCCAATGACAAACTGCTGAGAGGGCAACAGTGAATCGGGTGTAAGCTGCAAATCGGCTTGAAAAATCACCAGTTGGCTGCTGCCGAAGCGCTGGACTCGCTGCACCTGTCCTAGCCAGCTTAAAAAACGCCCGTCGGGGATCGGCGACTGATTAATCGTGGCGTTGAAGAGGTCTAAACCGATGCTGAACTGCGATCGCAACGCCCACGCCCCCAACGGATCACGCTTCACATAGTCTTGCCCTAGCTTCAGGACTCGTGTGCGGCTATTGCCATCTTGATCAGGACCAATCCCAAACGGAAATGGAATGTCATTAAACAGAAAGGTTTGCCCATTTTGAGACGTAAACCCGATGGATAAGCCCAACTCCTGGCGCGGGTTGCGAATAATCGGATGCCGAAAGCTGACTTCATAGAGCTGGGAACTGCCTTGAATATCCAGTGCTTTGAACGCCGGATCAATCACGCGGTTCCAGTTGGGCGCAAACCGAAACTGCACCGTGCTGTTTTGCGGCGTGACGGGAACCCGATAAACCAGATCGAGCGTGTCGGCACCTCCCGCTGTGGTGCGATAGTACGTTAGCCCAATATCATCCCCGTAGCCCGTAATATTGCGATAGCTAAGGGCACCGCCCAAACGCACAGAACCCACGCTAGGCGGCGAGTAGTTATCCACGCCAATGACACCACTGAACGATTTCGCCTCAGTCACGCGCACCACCAATATGCTCTGCCCTAGATTAGTGCCGGGTCGCAAACTGGCTTCCACATTGGTAAATAAGGGATCGGCTTTCAACAAGCGCAGTTGATCTTCTAGGCGATCGCGGTTCAAAGGAGGTTGTGCGCCTAGTCCAATGCGACTGCGAATATAGGCAGACTTGACCCGTTGATTGCCCTCCACCGTGATTTTTTCCAATGAGCCTTCAATCACGCGAATTTGCACTCTGCCATCGGTCACAGCCTGCTCAACCAATACCGCTCTGGAGGTGATGTAGCCGCGATCGAGATAAAGCTGCGTGATCCCATCTGCCGCCTGTTGTAACTCACTCAAGCTCACCGATCGCCCCTGCAATGGCTGAATAATGGGATTCCAATCTTTAGGCTTTAAAACAGTGCTGCCAAACACCTCAATTGTTTTCACTGAAATCTGCACTGCTGGCTGAGCCGGGTCAGTCGGTGCAGTCGGAGCCGGAATTATAGGCTGATTCTGGGGCGGGGGAAGTGGAGTCGGTGAGGGAAGCGGTTGAATCAAGCGATCGCGATTCGGATCAGGAGTCGTGCGGCTGGGGTCAGGCAATTGAGTAATCAGGAGCGGTACAGAATTATTAGCGTCAAAAATTTGTTCCGCCAAGGCGATTTTTGGCAGTAACCCAACGGCAACCGCTTGAGCCAGACACCCAACCGCGATCGCCCCAGCCCAACGAAAGTCGGTTGTCCTAGAAAATCGCCGCCACCACAATCCACATCGAAAATATTGCATTAGACAGCTACACCGCGCCAGTTTACTCCGAGAAAATTTTACTCTCCTTTTCAAATCCTCACGAAAATCGCAACAAACCCGGACAAACCCCAGATCGCGGTTCGGAGTTCAGGAAAAATGTTATGACTTGCTTTCGCTTCGCGGTGTGCTGAGTTTCAGCAGATTTTGATGCTACGTCTTAGAAGGTGATTTGGTATTAAGCTACCTATGCAGCTCGCACATCAGGCATGATGATGAGTGAGAGCTAGCAATTAATCGGTTTCATTCGCCACTCGCCACTCGCCATTCCCCATTCGTCATGTCTCTTCAAAAATATTCTTCGCCCGGTTTGTTAAAGCGTCGCAAAAATCTTTGGTTTGAGCGATTCATGGCGATCGCGGCTGTCACCAACTTGACCCTCGTCACCTTTGATATCACCTATGTGTCATGGCGAAATTTTTGGCTGCAAGGGACTGTGGGCGTTCCCTTAACCAATTTCAAGCTGAATATTCCTATCCCGATGATCCCCTGCCGCGATCGCTCAGTCGAAACGGGGCAACCCGCCCGTACCATCCAGCAATCCGCGATTACCTGTCTATATGACCCCGTTAAAGGAATTGAGCCACACCGAGACACCCAAGCGTATTTAGATACCGTTGCCCAGCTTGAAAGCCAGATTGCCCAAAAAGGAGTAGCAGCCGGATTGCAAGATGCCGCCGTTCAAGCCACCTTGGCTAAACTGCGAAAACTCAGTACCGAAATGATTGAGACCAACCCTTTTGGGGCATCCGGCAAAAGTGGTGCCCTCGAAAGAATCAAAAACAGAATCCGAAGCCGAGTAGCGACGCGGACAAAAACGAGGGTATCTGCCAGGGAATCCTTTAATATTTTTTGGAGCACCAACAATTCCAGCTATCCCAACTACCTTTCCGCCACAACCTGGAACGCCGAGATTGATTGGTTTAATCAAACCATCAAACCCTTAATTCAAACGAACTACTATCGCAGCGTGGACGAAAACGGCAATCCTACCAGCAATTTTTGGCTGCTGGATGCTCCGTTTCTCGGATTATTTTTGTTAGAGTTTCTGGCGCGCACTTATCACATCAGCCGTCGCTATTCCAGCTTGACTTGGCTAGATGCCATGATTTGGCGCTGGTATGACATTCCGCTCTTTATCCCGTTTAGCCTGTTTGCGCCCACTTGGGCACTGTTACGGGCACTGCCAACCACCTTACGACTCCATCAGGCAGAGGTAATTAACCTGGAAAACGTTCAGGCGAGGGCACGGCAAGGGTTTGTAGCCGCGATCGCGGGTGAAATGGTGGAGGTCATCATTGTTCAGGTGATCAACCAAATTCAGGGTTCCATCCAACGAGGAGACCTCACGAACTTGCTGCAACGCGCCACCTCTCGTCAGTATGTGGATGTGAACAATATCAACGAAGTTGAAGCGATCGCAGCCCAGATGACGCAAATGCTGGTGTACGAAATCTTTCCAAAAATTCAGCCCGATCTCGAAGCATTCGTGCGCCACAGCATTGAGACAGTGATGAACCAATCGCCAGCTTACCGAGGCTTGCAAGCACTCCCCGGTATTGGTGCTGTACCCGCTCAAATCACCGAAAGCCTGGTTCATGAGGTCACCCAACTGATCCACAACAGCTTAAAGACCTCCTTAGACGACCCCAAAACCGCAGAATTAGCGGCTCGCCTCGTGCGAAACTTCAGCAGTTCATTCATCCAACACGCCCAGGAAAGTAATCTACAAGAAGTGCAATCTTTACTGACCGACCTGCTCGAAGAAATTAAAATCAACTACGTTCAAAATTTGTCTGAAGAAGATGTCACGTTGATTTTGGATGAAACCCGACAGCTACATCAGCAAGCAACCCAAAAATAAATAGGGCGATCGCGATCGCATCATTACTACCTGCCTCATCTAGCTCATCCATTCGGTGGATCAACGCGATCGCTCAGCCAACTACCCAAACACGAGCAAAATGCAATAGAAAAGATCAGGTGTATTAGAGTAAAAGGAAACCCAAAGCTTAAAACTTTCACAGCCGCACACTTTCCACTATGTCTTTCAATTCCTCCCAAATTTTAGCGCTGCTCAAAAAGAAACGAGCCGATTTTGAACAGTTTGATCACACTGCACAGCAGGCTTTTCAGCAATATCGCAAGGCTCTGGCAAAGGCTTCGCAGCAGTCAGAAGCAGTGATTTTAGACGGCTTAAGCGACTGTGCCCCTAGCGATCGCGGCGCGGCACCATTGGAAGCGCTCGTTAACGATGGCAATTGGGTGAAAACTTCTGGGCTAACCTGGCAAAGCCGCGAAGACAGCCACGCCTGGGTGCGCGATCGCCTGACCGACATTTCTACCTTTGCCGTGGATGGCTCCCAAATTTATCCCGGCAAGGATATCTCGATTCCGATCGCGCTGATTCAAATTGGCTGGTTTGAAAACTTTCATTCTGCCGACAGCCGCTATGAAAAAGACATTGACGTGGATGTAATGACACCCGCCGAGCTAAAAGCAAATAGCAGCGGCGATCTGGTGAATCAGCAGGTGAATATGCGCCGCTTTGAAATGGAAGTGGAGCGACTGATTCAATATATGGAAGACCGATCTGGCGATCGCACCTGTCTTGCCTTCTTTGATGGCTCCTTGGTGGTCAGCTTTGCAGACACATTTGATCCAGCCACGCGAGATTTTTATGTGAAGCGTGTAGTGCGGCTGTTGCAGGCAAGCGAACACTATCAGGTGCCTGTGGTTGGCTACATTGACACCAGCTATGCACGGGATTTGACCGTGATGCTGCAACGCCTGTTTAACCTGCCGGATGCTCCTTCGATTCACGATGCACCGCTGCTCGGAACCTTTATGCAGTGGGGCGATCGCACACCGCTGTTTTCCTGTCGCCGCGCTGGAGTTTTACGGGACTACCCAACGGCGATCGCCGACCAAATCAGCTTCACCTACCTCAAAGCCCACAACGGTTTACCCGTTCGCCTAGAGCTACCCCAATGGATTTATGATTGTGGACGGCTAGAGCAAATTTTAGACTGGGTGCGCGGTGAGGTGATTATTGGCGGCGGCTATCCCTATGTGATCGAAACGGCTGATCAAACCGCCGTGCTTAAAGCCGAAGATAGCCAACTGTTTTTTCGGCTGCTGCAAGATTGGGCAGAATCGGAGGACTTAACCTTTCGCCTCTCTCGCAAAATGGTCAGCAAAGCCAGACGACGATAGGGAGTCTCGTTGAAAGCCCCGTTCCCATTTTTAGGGTATAGCTTGCTTGCCGCAGGGTGAAAAATCGGGAAAGTTGCACATCAGGTCATTATTGAAGCAACTGTAGGGGCGGGTCTTGTGCCTGCCCGGTATGATTGAAGGCACCCACAAGAAATGTCCCTACCTGTGCCGATGATGGATCTTTGATTGCCAAATTTTTATGACCTCCACTCCTGACACGATCGCGACGTTTGTTCAGTTTTGCCAACAGCACATCAAAGGCGACGAAAAAGGAGAAGCACAGGTGTTTCTCGATCGCTTCTTTCGAGCGTTTGGGCATGAAGGGGCGATCGAAGCGGGTGCCACCTATGAAGAACGGGTGAAAAAAGGCAGCAGAACCGGAAGAACAGGCTTTGCCGATTTGGTCTGGAAGCCGCGAGTGTTAATTGAAATGAAAAAGCGCGGCGAAAATCTCAACAAACACTACTCCCAAGCGTTTGAATATTGGACGCGATTAGTGCCCGATCGCCCCCGCTATGTGATGCTGTGCAATTTCGATCAGTTCTGGATTTTTGACTTTGATATTCAGCTAGATACGCCCGTGGATATGATTTCCCTGGGGCAACTGCCAGAGCGGATCAGCGCCTTTGCCTTCATGGAGTTTGAAAACCGCAAGCCAGTTTTTAACAATAACCAGGTGGAAGTGACCGAACGCGCCGCCCGTCGCATGGGTGAACTGTTGGTGGAGTTGAAAAAACGGGGCGAAGACGGACTGATTGCCCAGCGGTTTATTTTGCAGTGTGTGCTGGCAATGTTTGCCGAAGACCGGGGCTTGTTGCCCCACAGTTTGTTTATTTCCTGTGTGCAAGAGTGCTTAAGCGGGCAGAGTTCCTATGATGTGCTGGGGGGATTATTCCGCGAAATGAATACGCCCGGTGTCACTCCGGCGGGGCGCTATCAGGGCGTGGAATATTTCAACGGCGGCTTGTTTTCCGTTATCCATCCCTTGCAGTTGAGCAAAGAGGAACTGAAGTTTTTAGAAGTCTCTGCCTTGGAAGATTGGAGCAAGGTGCGTCCGGCAATTTTTGGCAATTTGTTTGAGTCGGCGATCGAGGTTCAAGAGCGCCACGCCCACGGCATCCACTTCACCTCAGAAGCCGACATCATGAAGATTGTCCGCCCCACGATTTCGCGCCATTGGGAAGAACGGATCGATGCAGCCACCACGATCGCCGAACTCAGCGCCCTGCAACTCGCCCTACAAACCTACAAAGTGCTTGACCCCGCCTGCGGTTCTGGCAACTTCCTCTACATCGCCTATCAAGAACTGAAGCGGATTGAGCAACTGCTGCTCGAAAAAATGGCAGAACGCCGCAAATCGCCCCGCGACCAGATGCAAATCGGCTTTGTTACGCCGCAACAGTTTTATGGCATGGATACGAACCCGTTTGCGGTGGAGTTGGCGCGGGTGACGATGATGATTGGTCGTAAGGTGGCGATCGATCGCCTGGGTTTGTTTGAACCCGCCCTGCCGCTGGATACGCTCGATCAAAATATTGAATGCAAGGATGCTCTATTTAGTGACTGGGTGCAGGCAGATGCAATTATTGGCAATCCGCCGTTTTTGGGTGGAAAACATATGCGAATGGCGATCGGGGATGAGTATATCGATCGCGTGTTTCAGCGGTTTCCTGATGTCAAAGATTCAGTCGATTTTTGCGCCTATTGGTTTCGGTTAGCCCATGATCAAATTTCAAAAACCAATGGTAGAGCCGGATTAGTGGGCACGAATTCGATCAGTCAAGGGAAAAGCAGAACTGCCTCATTAGACTACATCACCCAAAATGATGGATACATTCATGAAGCTGTTTCTTCTCAGGCTTGGTCAGGCGAGGCAAATGTTCACGTCAGCATTGCCAACTGGAGCCAAGAAGAACCCAATAAATATTTCCTAGATAACGTAGAAGTTCCGCACGTTAACTCTTCGCTGAAAGCAAGTATTGATGTAACTCAAGCTGCCCGTCTAAAAGCCAATCTGGACAGGTGCTTTCAAGGCGTGATTCCCGTTGGTAAAGGATTCATCATTGATGAGCAACAGGTCAATCAATGGATCAAAGCTGATTCCAAAAATCAAGAAGTACTCAAACTTTTTTCAATGGGCGCAAATCTAGCACAGGAAGTAAATGGAAAGCCTGAGCGATGGATCATCGACTTTAGTAACATGCCAATTGAGAATGCTAGTGCTTACAAACTGCCTTTTGAATACATAAAACACAACGTTAAGCCTGAGCGGGAACAGAATCGTGAAGCGATAATGCGAGAGAAATGGTGGAGGTTTAAGCGCACAAATGAATCAATGAGAAAAGCGATCGCTCCTCTCTCCTACTGCTTCGCCATTCCCAGAGTTTCAAAATGGGCAATCTTCATTCCTTTTCCATCTAATTGGTTAGCAGGCGATAAATCCGTTGTAGTTGCTTCCGATGATTTTTATGTCTTCGGCATTCTCACATCCAACATTCACCGTACTTGGATGCACGCTCAAAAATCTACACTGAAAGCAGATATTGCTTACACTCACAACACCTGTTTTGAAACCTTTCCTTTCCCCCAAACACCCGCTGCAATGGTGGAGCAAATCCGATCGCTCGCCCTAGAACTCCATCAATACCGCAGTGCCCAAATGGAACAAAAACAGTGGGGCATCACCAAGCTGTATAACGAATATTTTGCTGAACCTAGCAGCCAGCTTTTTAAACTCCATGCCAAACTCGATCGCCTAGTGATGCAGGCTTACGGCTTCAACGACACCGACGACATTCTCGAAAAACTACTCACCTTAAACTTAGAGTTAACCGCCAAAGAACAGCGTGGCGAACCTGTTGTAGGATGCTGGGCACCTGCCGATCATTAGGTTCAGGAGTAGGCTATTAATAGGAGGGAAGACCACTATGCTAGAACTGCCCACATCAACCGTAAACATTCAACTCGTTGAATTGCTTATTCAGGTGATTCAATCGCTTTCTGCCACCGAACAGGCACTATTGCTCGATAAGTTGCTGGGTGAAAGTGCTGCCCCTTCCACACTCGAAATGATGCATCTTGCAGAGCAAGGGGGTGCTTTTGACTTCTGGCATGACGAACTTGATGTTTACACTTTAGATGATGGAGAACTTATCACTTGAATTTCCCTCATCCCCTTAACCCCTTCTCCCAAAATAGGAGAAGGGGAACTGGCATCTCAAAGTCCCTCTCCTACCTTGGGAGAGGGATTTAGGGTGAGGGCTACAAGTGGAATGCATCCGTTAAACTCTATGCCTTGGGCAGGTTGCAAATAATACCTCACCCACTACGGATTGTTTTTCGATTGATAGATAGTACAATTGTACCTAATCTCAATTCAATCCAATGTGCCCAACTGATGGAGGCAAAAACCATGAATCGCCCTAACCGTAGTGGTGTGAAATATATGCTGGCTGGTGGCTCTATGATCGCGGCACTGGGCTTGTTGGTCGATCCACAAGGGCTGTTACCCAAAATGGCTTCTGCCAAAGATAGCTGCCAGCAAGTGATCTCCGAGAAGGCTGTGTTGTCTCGTCAGCAGCTAACCCAAGTGTTGAGCGTCCCAGAACGCGCCAATAAACAGGCAATTCGGCAAGTGATGCAGTTGCCCTACTGCCGCCTTGCAACGATTCAACCCCGCGCCGGCACCACCGCCGATCGCGAAGCTTATCCCCTCGCGTTTGATCCAAAAACATGGCTGATTGTGATGTATGAGGGAGATGAATATGCCGGATATTCCTTCAGTTTTCGGCGCTAATTTCGGCATTGCGCGATCGCCCATTGGGTTCGCCAAAGTGGCAGGATTGGCGCTAGCGTTATTGATGTTAAGTGCCTGCGATCGCGCCTCTCAAACCCCTGAAACCATTAACCTAAATATCTATCAAAAGTGGCAGCTACAACCGGGCGATAAAATTGCGGGCTTTCCAGTTGTATCTGGGTTAGGAGATGTTTCCATTGAGCTAAACGGCAAATCTGTTTATGCTCCATTTGAAGGACAAGCCCAAAAAGATCAGCGCAACTGCTTGATTTTTTCTAGCGCCGATGTGCCTGCTTACCTGTTTCGACTATGCGGCATTTCTAACCCGCGACTCGGCGACTCCAATCAGGGAGACTCTCTAGGAAGTGGAGCCGTTCTCCATTTTGCAACCTTGCGAAAACAGCCCGATGGCACTTGGGCGATCGTTGAACCCAGCAAACCAATGATTGAGCGGATCTTGACAAAATCATGACCCATAAAACAGTTAAAACTCTTTTCCCCGTTGCCCTGTCGCTAGTGGCTGCGATCGCGGCGTGTTCAACTTCAACTGCGATCGCGGCTGAACCCACTGTAGACCTAGCAGCCGACCAAAATCCGGTGATTGTGGCACAAGTGCCGATGGATGTCGCCTCAGTCGAGACAACTGCTGCTATGCCCGTTGAGGCTGCCAGCACGCTGCCCGTTGAGGTTTCCAGCACCGTGCCTGTAGACGTTGCCGAGGTTCCCAGCACCGTGCCTGTAGACGTTGCCAGCAATATGCCTGTGGCAGAATCGCAAGTAGCAGAATCACAAGCACCAGCATCACAGGTAGCACAATCACAAACCGTTGCAGAATCACCCGCACCAGCAGAAGTGCCAACCGTTGCAGTGACGGAAGTAGCAGTCACGGGCGCAGAACCGTCTGGGGCGCTCAATTTTAATCCGCCCTCTGCCAACCCAGTAGCCGCAAGCGAAGAAGTCCGCGAAACCTCTCGAATAGCATCTGCGCCCACAGAAATCGTAGAAACAACTCCTGATCAAACTGCGCCATCCAATCCGCAAGTGGCTGCCGAAAAAGCCGCCCCTAGCCCTAGTGGGGAGAAGTTATTTCAAGGGGGATCAGAATCGCTCGTCGCTAGAACGGTGGGAGCCGCAGAGGGCACACGCGCTGCCGATGGTGGCAAAACAAGTTTGCATGAAGGGCACCGCGATCCGGGCAATGGCGTTTGGAACCGGGGCACTTTTTCCTATCAGTTTGGCAATGAAGAAAACTTGACGGTAGAAGAAGCCGATCGCCGCCAGATGGCAAAAATTCAGCGGATTCACGACTCGGTGATGCTGCCCAAAGCCGCCGAAAAAGGGATTGCGCCCCTCACCCTAGCTGAGGAAATCAACGGGATCGATTTAATCAATCAGGCTCCTTTGGCGGTGACTGAGACAGGCGGATATGTGGAGCGTTTAGCGGAAGCCAAAAAGAAGGGCTTGTCTGGAGATGAGGCAATTTTGGATGCGCGAGTCTGGGCGTTTTGGGATGCGGGCAAAGGCGACTGGGATGCGCCCGGTCTCAGGGCTTACGACGACATGGGCAAAGAAGCCAGCATTCGCCACGATCAAGATCGGCGCATGGGCATGATTGATCAGGCGTTGGAAGCTTACCAACAGCAGCACGGCGCGATCGC
>CASBQE010000411.1 GCA_949127665.1 Synechococcales cyanobacterium PMM_0083 | reverse complement strand
GTGGTGGTAATTGGGGCGGAGCAGTGGCAGGATCTCCGCAGCCGGGAAGCCGTGATTGAAGTGAACGAACCCGCGCCGCTGCTAGTGGTGGAAGTCGTCAGTGAATCAACCAAAACCACCGACTACCGCGCCAAACGAGTGGAATACAACCTGCGAGAAATCCCGGAATACTGGGTCGTTGATCCGCTAGCTGCCAAGGTGACAATCTTCACCCTGATCGATGATTTGTATGAAGGGCAAGAATTTGTCGGAGATGCGATCGCTCAATCCACCACCTTTCCATCACTCCAACTCACCGTCACCCAAATCCTCACCCCATGATTCAGGCAAATCCTATCGAGTAAATGAACCCACGTCGCCATCATCTGAAGACATCCAGAAACTCTCCATCGATCACCTCCGTCGGCAGACTATACGGAAAATTTCCGCCTGTCCAGCTAATTTGGGACGATATGCGGAAACTTTCTCTCTAAATAAAATCGTTAGGCTGAAAGCAGTCCCTACTCAATTTTTTGTATAAGGTCTCGTATATTCGGTACCTGTTTATCTAGTTGAGATTGATTGACGGAAATGCTTTTACCAGCTACGTTTTTTTGACCAGCAGTTAAAGATGCTATTGGGATGCCCAATGCACCCGAAACAACTGAGGCGGTGTTGGCATCATTAACTTCGTACTGAAACATATCTCTAAAAGCTTTTTGGCTAACTGGTGTTGAGGCACTACTAGGGTGAATGCAGAAAGACTGAGGTGTTTTTTTCCAAACATCCCATATCTCTTTACCGATCTCATTCACTACAGTTCTGAAGGCGGACGCAGAGGAATTATTCATCTGTGTGAGTCTATTACCTACATACATATATATCGTGGGTTTAGCCATACGATACCTTTCTGTTTCTAAGAAGAATTCTGATTGAGTGTCCCCATCATGTCTTCGGATACCGTAAACCAGTGCTAACACTGCCTTAACAGATCTCTTTGAAGAACCATCAGCAGAAAAAGGAATTATCAACCGTTCAGCAGCGGTTAGCGCTAACTCTGTGTAAATAGAGAAACTCGGATTACAGTCGATGAAAACACAGTTATCTTCATCGTTCCAAGAGTTTTGAACATCTACGATCAGATCTCTTATCCATAGATGAACAATGCGCCAAGCGTCTTGTGGACCTGGATTTGTGGCACTTGATACTCTTGAAGATTGTATTTCAAGTTGCTCATCTCCAACCACAAGATACAAATTGTTTGGCACTTCATTGTTGTACCGCGAAACTTGTGTAATATACCCAGCACCTGAATTCGGAGACACATATGGACTCAGAATTCGATTTTCGATATATCCAGAAATTGTGCGTCTTGGTTGCTGTGTATGTATTTGAGTAAGTCTTGCCTCCCCCTGATCCATGCCACCCAAAAGCATAGAAGACGAGTTGGCCTGCGGGCATAGGTCAACTACCAAGACTCTCTTGTGCGGATTCTGACGTGCATATTCTGAAGCTAGTTGAAAAGTTAGGTAGCTTTTCCCTACACCGCCTTTGTTGTTCCATATCGCGTAGATTGCCATTTATCCGAAAATCCTATTCAGCTACTTACTTCCGAGAATTCTAGACGACTTAGGTCTATTACTGTTACTACAATTTTTGTAACGTTTTGCAACGACTTTAGCCGGATGCGGAAAATTAATGGACTTAATTAGTGCTGTTGTTGAGATACCTAGCCGTGTTCAGCCTAAAACCCGGTTGGAGCGGACTGAAGGGAGATCTTGGTGATGATGCAGAGGTTGCTTGCAGCCGCTCAACCGGAACTTAGATAGTTAATTCATTGGGCATATTGGGGCTGCGATCGCTTTGATCGCTGGTTCCAAGGTTTTCAATAATGATGGAAGTATTTTCTGGATTGTGGGTTGCAACAGACAAGAAGCAACTGCTCCAATTTTCATCAATGACGTAGATAAGCTGCCAGATGAATCAAGTTTCGAGAGCTTGACCCATATGATGAATGAGTTGATTGATCCTATGGAAGACCTAAAACCATAGTAAAGTCACCATTCTGCCTGATACGAATCAGTAAAGTCATTGCTGCAAACAACTTATCTAGAACGATAGGACGTATGAACCCGAAATTTCAGACAGAATCGTTGGGTGAAGCAATACGCAGCCTAACATTCCACTAAAAAAGTACAACTGCCTATCACATTGACCAAGGAGATCGCTATTTCTGATTGCGATTGCGCCCTAATAATCATTCATCAAAATTTAGATTTGCTCAAAAACAAATCAATGTAGTCAACGGTACACTCATACCTATGTATGACGACACCTGCCGATTCCTAGCCGAAAACTTTTCAGCCGACTTTGCCAGTTGGCTAATGGGAGAGTCTATCACCATGACAGAATTACAGCCCTCTGAGCTATTGCTTGATCCGATTCGCGCCGACGCGATGATTCTGCTTCAGTCCGATGATGTGATTCTTCATATCGAGTTCCAGACGCTACCGAAAGAGGAAATTCCGTTCCGAATGCTGGATTATCGCGTTCGAGGGCATCGGCGCTACAAGGGCAAACTTATGCTTCAAGTAGTGATCTACCTGAAGCCCACCACTTCTGAGCTTGCCTATCAAACGAGCTACATGCTGGAGCGTACCCGCCATGAATTTGATGTAATCCGGCTGTGGGAGCAACCTGCTTCAGTTTTCCTGCAATATCCTGGTTTGATTCCCTTTGCAGTGCTGGGACAGACCGCAAACCCAGCGGAGACGTTGCGCCAAGCAACTCAAGTGGTAGATCAAATTGAAGATCCGACCACGCAAGCGAATTTGATGGCAGCTTCAGCGATTCTGGCTGGGTTAAGATTAGAGCAGGACATGATTTATCAGTTAGTACGGAGGGACATCATGCAAGAATCTGTGATTTATCGGTCTATTCAAGAAGAAGCAGAGGCGAAGAAACAAAGAGAGATCGCTATTAACTTCTTACGAAACGGCGTGTCAGTGGAGATGGTTGCACTTGGAACAGGGTTATCGGTTGAGGAAGTACAGCAACTTCAGCAGCGAATTGATGAGTCGGCATCACACTGAATAAAGTCGGGGTAGCGCGCCGCATAACAGCCCAAATGCAGCGGACGGAATGAAGATGGTTGGTTGTGATGCCGAGGAAACTCGCCGCCGCTGATTTGGAACGTTAGATAGTTAATTCAATTGGGCATATTGAGGCTGCGATCGCTTTGATTGCACTGGTTCTAAGGTTTTCAACAATGAACATCCACAACGAGATCGCGGGATTTATCCTTAGCAACTTGTTTTTCGTCTCCGTGATACCTGCCAGATTTAAACCCATCGCCATGAGATAGCCATATTGCCTTCTAAGCTAGACTGGCAGTGAATTATTTGGAATAACCGGGAGTCTGATATGCCTCTGAGTGAACTGATTCCTGCGGTCGATCGCCTATCGCGTCAGGACAAGTTGCG
>CASBQE010000410.1 GCA_949127665.1 Synechococcales cyanobacterium PMM_0083 | reverse complement strand
CGGGGTTGTCCCCTTCTTAGTTGAAATTAGCAATCCCAGTCTTGGTGCGGATTTGAACTGAGTGTATCATGCTGCTCGTTTTGTTTTAATTGTTTTGTTGATTCTTTTTTTGAAATTTATTTTTGTTGTGGTGCCGCCGATTATTTGTGTTGGGTTTAAAATCAGGTGATGCATATTTTCCTTGAGCTGCTTCAGGAGTGCGAAGCCTTTGAGTTTGTGAGATCTGCGCTCAGCCTCCAACATTCCAACTGTGAGCCAGCGTTTTACGTGGTCGGCAGCCTTCCATTTTTTTACTTGCCGGGTTAGGTCTTTAGCAACGAAGTTCCACGATTCAATAATATTGGTAGTCTGAATCGAGTCACGCAGAAGTTTTGGAGTGTTAAGTCGGTGCAGTGTTAGAGTGTCCTCAAATGCCTCCAACAGACTTTCTTCGGCCGTTTCGTTTATGCCCCTTAAGGTCTGGCATATCTTTGTCAGGGCCTGTTTCGCGTCCTTGTAGTCATTCATTGACCAGGCGCCTCTTAGCAGTCTCCTGATTCGGCCCTGTTGACCCTTAGGCAAATAGTCCATGATGTTTCGAATTTTGTGCTCAATACAGCGCTGGATCAGAGCGTTGTTGCCGAAGACTGACTTTACTGCTTTCTTCAAGGCCTTTGAACCGTCAAGGATGAAGAGGTACTCGCCGGCGGCATCAAGTCCTTTGTCAATGAGATTTTGCAACAGATGGATGCACACGGTAGAGTTCTCAGTTGCACCCTGAGCAATTCCCAGCAAGTGTTTGGTGCCATCGGCAGCGATACCAACAGCAACAATGTTCAATTCCTCGCCCTCACGCGTGCCATCAATCAGAATCACCTGTATGTCATGCTTACCGATGCTTCGCGCCTCAAATTCCTTGACCTTTTGGGAAGTGGCTTGAATGGCTTTGCGGCTAAAGGTGCTTTTGCTGAGACCAGCGGCGTCGCCAACCTGTTCTACCGTCGATGCAAAGTCTCGCGCCGAAACACCAGACAACATCCGGTTCAACACCGACTTAGAAAGTGTCCCTGGGTTGTTGAAAGCGGCGTAGCTCTCCAGTGGCACTTCCGCGGTAGAGCCATCTTCGAGCGCTCTCCTGACCCTGGGTTTTGACACTGCAGTCTTCTGCCCACCCAGCACAACCGAACCCGCTTGAGAGCCCCACCGACTGATGTCACTGTCATTCTCTCTCGAATATCGTGGACCGGTAAGTTGTTCGGCCTCGGCCTGCATGAACTGCTCCATGACAATGAAGCCGAGCTGAAGACCGAAGTTTTCCATTTCACATTTTATTATTTGACTTATGTCAATGCGTCCAAAATCAAGCTTTATGGAAGATCTTAATTTCTCTAAGTTGACATTCTTGCCTCTAGTGGTCGATGATTTCTTCATGCGGTCTCTCCATTTTTGTTTTTAGTTTGATCACCAAAACAATATCAGGCTCACGCCTGGGAGGGACTGCTCAATTTTCAACTAGCTTTGGGACAAGCCCACCAGCCTGATCAAGGATCGGATCGTTAGCGTGCCATTCCTGAACTGGATTGGTCGGCGTCAGAAACCTCCAGTCAAGTCCAAAGAGTCGCCCGAGATTTACTTCAAGCCCAAGAGGGTCCGAATAAACGAGTGGCGAACTTGCCGCGTACTCATAGAGATTGAGTCCAGCTGAAAGACCCAGTGGGTCAGTTTGCAAGAAACGGCCTATTACTTGGGAATAGTAGCGGTTTTTGTAATAGTAGAGCCCTAATTCAGAATCGTAGCGCTGCCCGGTATAACCGAAAGTGGTGCCACCAAGAGTGGTGACTTCACCATACGGCCCGAACGTATTTACGTTCGTAGTAACGCCGCTGGAATTGCTCACGGCAACAATCGAGCCCATGCGGTCATGGTGATAATAAGTGACCACGCCAGCAGAGCTCACTTGAATGAGTGGTTCGTCTAGACCAGTGCCGTAGACATAGCGGTTTTGCAATGATCCAGAAGTGCCATCATAGTCAGCGATGCGCTGCCAACCAGAGTAAATGTACCGACTCAAAACGCTGCCGACAGTCTTTTGAGACTGCCTGTGGGCCGGATCATAGACAAAACTGGCGCTAACGCCCGTTTTGGTTGCCGTCAACAAATGGTTTTCAGTATCGTAGCCATAGGTCCAGACAGTGTCGCCAGTCAGGCAAGCGTTGCCGTTGTAGCTGTACGAAGAACCTCCAACCGACGGGTATTTGTGAACGCTATCAGCTGTTCCATAGCTAACTGTGCCAGTTCCGGTTGGGTGCCATGTGAAGCTTGGATCACTTGAACTTTCTGAAATCAGCTCGTGAACATCGTTGTAGCCGTAGCCAAAATCGACATTCGAAGCGCTGAAGTTGTGCGTGAGCCCTGTCAAATCTCCATTGATCTGCGGCTGATAAACCACAGAAGTACCATTGTTGAAAGTGATCTTGGTGCGTTGTGATAGCTTGTTATAGCTAAACTGTGCTGCCGCAGACCCTGAGCCGTTCAAGAAAATGTCAGTCATCCTATTGAGCTCGTCAAATGCTCTGTTGATGAAATAGCCATCGGGCCAAGTAGTTTTAGTCAGATTGCCGCTGGCATCAAGAACATGAACTACAGTCTTTCCATCAGGGTACTGCTCCTTAAAGTTGCGACCAGCAGTGTCGTAGAAATATTGCAGCGCCCCAGATGAAGGGTCGCCTCCAACAACAGGTTTGCTCACTTGGGTAAGGCGATTTGCCAAATCGTACGTGAAAGTCACTTGCGGTTGACCCTGTGGGGTCTTCGTTGCCAGTCGACTGAGTGCATCGAAAGTGTTCACCACAGTGTTGCCCGAGCGAGTAACGAAAGTCAAAACGCGGCCATTATTATCGTAGCTCTGATTTTGTTCAAAGCTCGAGTCGGCATAGGTGGTCTTGTTTGGCCTGTCAAAACCGTCCTGAGAGAACGAGGTTAGATTGTTTAGCCCGTCCTTTATTGAAGCCAAAAGGCCATTTGCCGTAAAGGTTTTGATGTCGTTTACCACAAGAGCCGGATCGGTCACTTGATTGAGCCGATCGAGAGCGTCATACCCATACTGATATTGCCGTCCCTGGGCGTCAGTAGCCGTCTGGAGCCGATCTTTGCCATCAAATGTTACGGTAGAAACTTTACCTACCGGGTCAATGGTTGTGAGAACCTTATCAGTCGGCGAATAAGTAAACTGGTAAGTCTGCCATTCCGCGGCGTTGTCTGTCTGCCTTTCGGTCTTGAGAAGATTGCTGTTGTCGTCATAGGTAAATTTCTTGATGAGGCTAAACGGTGCGGCTGAAGTCACTTGAGTTGCCCTTCTCAGCAAATCATACTGAACTGTGGACTGGTTTGACCTTGGGTCGGTTACGCTCGTGGTATTGCCAACGGTGTCATAGCCAAAGCTCGCTGTAAGAGCTAGGGCTGGCCCAACACCAGGATCTTGAACTACAGTAAGCAGCTTCTCTGTTGTTGCATCGTACGTAAATTGCGTGACAACGCCAGTTTGATCTTGCGATGTTAGCAACTGTCCACGCGAGTTCCAGGTGAGCGTAGTAGTTGGCGTAAAGCCGCCGATCACAGGTTGCTGAATGGTCAGCAAGTTACCGGTAACACCATCGTAGTTGTTCGTTTTCGTATTGCCGTTGAAATCAGTCGCTGTCTTCAACTTGTTCCAAGTCGAATCATAAGTGAAGCTAGCGGACAAGTTAGAAAGACCGGATCCAGCCTTGGCGATGACGGTAACGCTCAGCACCTGGTTGTTTTTGTTGTATGTTATTTGGTTCTTGTTGCCCTCCGGCGCAACCACTTCAATAGCACGATTGAAGCCGTCATAAGAAGTTTTGGTCTCAAAACCCAAAGCATTGATCATGCGCGTAAGGTAGCCGAAACGATTGAAGTATTTCGCCCAGCTGTTGCCGACGGGGTCGAGCTCCTCCGTTCTTGCACCGGCAAAATAGTAGGTGTAGGTCTGGCTTCGAGCGTTTTGCTGCGTCTGGACTCGGCTGAGCGAATCGTAGACGTTCGTCACCATGGCATTGATGGCGCTTCCAGGCTTGAATACTTGCGTCATGCGACCAGG
>CASBQE010000409.1 GCA_949127665.1 Synechococcales cyanobacterium PMM_0083 | reverse complement strand
TTAGTAATAGGATCGGCAATGTAGCTAAATTCTAGAAGCCGTGTCAATTTTGGCAATTGTTAAATCTTCTAAACTTTTAGCAGATTTTACTTGACTCTAGTGGTTTTCCAGAGCAACTAGTAGGATCGCTACTGTTAAGAGATTTCAGTATAAACTGCCTATCAACATACCTTGACCTATCGACAACAAGTCAAGGTATGTTGATAGATTCTAGAGTTAAAGTTGCGTGATTCTAGTCTTTTATGGCAAAAAGAAGCTAGAGACGTAATCGTCGTATCCCTACGCCTGAAGGACACTGATGTTTTTTAGTATGTGATGCTGGTCTGTGATGGTTTCTCTGTTGTTGACAGTATAGTCTGCTGGATTTTGGATTTTCTACTCTCAACGCTATACTATGTCGGTATTAATAGGCTTTGCATAGTGCCCGTGACTCAGCTTAATGACCTTGCTTTAGACTCACCTTCAATCCTGACTGACCCACTCTCTTCTGATGTCACGTCAGATTCTCTAGATCATAATCGGATGATGTCTTATGCTGCAAAGTTAAAGGCGGACAAGGCGTTTCTGAATCTGGTTCTGGTCAATGTTGCAACTGGAATCAATCAGTTCAGATTACATCTGACGCACGCCCGGCTTAAGGGTGATGCTGATATGATTAATCTCTACGACGAGACTGAGAAGATTGGTGCCCTTCAAAAGCGAACTATGATGCGGCTTGAACGTCGATTTCGCTCAGTATTGAAGACTGATAAGTTTTGGGGTCAGACAGCAACTTGGATCTTGCTGCGGCTTGACCAATGGCAGCAAGAGGGGCTGATGCCATCTGATTGCTCTGTCATAGGTATGTTGTCTTTAGAGTCAGGAGTCGATTTGACGGATAGTGATGAGTGGCGCGAGTTATTAGTGACGAGTGCTTGTGCTTTTCACACTGCTAGTCAGTGGTTAAGACATCTAGATCTGTCGGGGCATAGTGCTGCTGAAATCGATAAACTGCTGGGTGTTAAGTCCGTTGATGCTGCTACCGCGCATGAGCCTTTATTTCAGGATACAGAAGTTGAACGAGTGGCAACTGGCTACCCAATTCTCACAGGTGCACAGGCGCTGATTAATTCTCAATGGGAAGATGGGGAGCATCCCTACTGGAAAAAACTGGTAGGAGAAGGCTTTATCCAGCACCAAATTGTACGTCAGAGTCCCTCAAATCAGCAAATTGAACTGGTGCCAGGTAAGGCGGCGTGGGAAATTATCCAGCAGTTTGGTCCTGAGGCAGCGTATGTCTTCTTGATTTTCTCCTCTTACGCAACTGATTCAGAAGAGCCTTGGGCAGAGCAGATTCGACTCAAGGGTACTGATCTAATTCGGCTCTTTGGATGGGACAAGCGCACTGACATTACGATCGCACAAAAACTCAAGAAGATTGGGCATCTAGTAGAGTTAGTTTGCAGTCTCTCTGTGCTTGTGAGTAATATCAACATTGGCGCAAAACGTTACAACGTTGAGCGAGGTGCAATGTGGACTTTGGAGGGGTTGGGATATGCGGGGCAGCTAGCACTGACAATGGACATTAATCAACCCGATTCTCCGACCTACGAAGCGGGTGAGCCAGATGAACTGTACATTAAGGTGCGCCCCGGCGTTTGGACCGAAAAGTTCTTGAATGCCAGCGATAGCAGCTCTAAAGAAGCTCTCTTCCAATATGGCTATTTGGCAAAGAGTACGCTTCAGATCAACCCTTACCGCCAACGATTAGCTTCAAAGCTTGCGATCTTCCTCACTATCATGAGTCGGATTCGAGACGATGGGCGTTATGAGGTGCGAACACTGCTAGAGCGGTTGGAGCCGAAGGATCTTCTGGAGAGTGTTCAAGAAGATCGGTTGCGCCGAATTAAATTGATCACCCAGTGGGATAGCGCTTTGTTGACCCTCAAAGAATTGGGGTGGGATATCAATTTTGATCAAGCGACTTATCCGGAGAGTATCAGACCCGCCTGGTCATTGAGTGATGATTTAGATTCTGGCTATCGTCCTCGCAATTGGTTGACAACCTGGCTCAAAGCGATCGTGATTATCAAACCTTCTGTAAAAATTCAGGAGAAGCTTGGTGGTCATGTGCCTGCCACCCTGAAGCCTGCACGTTTGCCTGTTCAATCGCCCCTGCTAACGGGTGAAACAATTCAGGCTGCGCTGGATGTGAAGGGCATGACCAAGGCTCAATTAGCAGATGCTTTGCAAGTAGACCGATCCTTGGTTACTCGCTGGTTAAAAGGTCAACGAACAATTCAACCAAAGCATTGTATGCAAATCAAGGCATTGCTTGGAGATTTTGATGGCCAGATGTAGGTGTAAAGATAGTGAAGCCAATGCCCCTTTCTACAAAAGAATTAGGAAATCTAGATTTTTACGCTGATGAAATTAATACTGAAGGTATTCTTCCTATTCTTTAATTAAGCTTTCCAAGCTTTTTAACAGCCTATTAATCTCTTCGCATTTTTCTGGATTTTCTAGCAATCCCTTACGGCGGATAGCCTGCTCAATCTTGGAAATACGACGATTGAAACTGAGTGGTTCTGCTTTAGAAAGATATTTTGGTTTTATTTCCTCTTTGATCTTAGTCAGGGAAAGCTCTTCAACGATAGCCTTCTCGAGAAGCTTCTGGCGTTGGTCAGAGTCTTTGAGTTTGGCGATAGCCCTGGCTTTTGTATATTCTAGTTGCCCCATTCTGAGAGCATCTAAGACTTCTTCAGGCAGATTTAGAAGGGGTAAGCGATTAGTTCTAAAACTTTCAGGACTTAGTGTTCCTACAAGGGTGAATACCTTTTCTATTTCGTCTAAGTTTTTGCGGATAACGTTATCCGCAACTTCTTCCCCTCTACGTTTTGCGTGTGCTGAAATATTTAAAGTACTGATGATTTCCTCTCTGGAAGTCTGTAGTGTAATTGCTAACAAGTCAAGAATGCCTTCAGTTTCCTCAACTGGGTTAAGGTCTTCGCGCTGGAGGTTCTCAATCAGAGCAATTTGTAACGCTTGTTCATCGTCTAGCTCTCGAACAGAAATTGGAACTTCTTCAAGTCCAGCTTCTTTCGCCGCACGATAGCGCCGCTCTCCAGCTACTAGTTCATACTCGCCATCCGGTAATCCCCTTACCAAGAGAGGTTCCAGAATGCCATGCTCCTTCACTGACTGGGTAAGCTGCTCCATCTTGGCAGGGTCAAAATATCGGCGTGGCTGTCGATGAGGAAGTCGGATGTTTTCAATAGAGGTGGTGTTGCCTGCCTTATCATCATCCTCTTTCTTGCCTCCACTGCTTAGAAATGCATTGACTCCACTTAAAGCTGAATATTGGGTTCTTTGCCGCTTTACGCTCAAGGTAACTTCTCCAAATCTTTCACTATTTGATTGAGAATGCTAATTGCTGGATGTTTAGGGCTAAATACTGCTAATGGTAATCGCTCTTGAGATGCATCTGGGAAAGCAGTAGAACGTGGAAGCGGTGGATAAACTTTAGTAATCGCTGAAAGCTGATTTTCAAGCACACTGAGGGCTTCTCGATCCTGCAATGTTCCTTTCGCATAGATAGTTGGTACAACCCCAGCAAGTTCGAGTTTGTGATCGATCGCATCCCTAACGTCGGCGATCGTCTGAAGAACTAAATTTGTGCCTTGAATGCTTTTGAATTGAGTTTGGCTCGGAACCAAAACATAATTAGCTGCAACCAAGCTTAAAGTGCTGAGCATTCCTAAGCTTGGCGGCGAATCAATCAGAATAAAATCATATTGCTCTGTTATTTTATCGATTGCCTGTTTAAGCCGCAGCTCACGTCGAAGTACGGAAGATAACTGCATCTCCGCCGCACTTAGCAGAATATTGGACGGAACTAAATCCATGCCATGTATTTCGCTATGGATTGGCAGGTTCTTCTTGTCAAGAATTGCATCTTTTACGGTTACTTCTTGTTCTGTTGGATCTAATCCCATAAAGATTGTGAGACTAGCTTGTGGGTCCATATCAATTAGGAGGACTTTCTGGTTTTTCCGTTGCCCTAACTGATACCCTAAGTTCATTGTTAGGCTTGTTTTGCCGACGCCACCAGCCTGGTTAAAGGTCGTAATTACTTTTGCCACTGGGTGATCCGTAAGTTAATTTTCAAAGTTTATGTAGTAGAGTGCCCGAAACGCAGTTGATTAATCCTTAGATGAATCATACTAAAACAGCTGCCGTTTGGAGCGATGATTTTGTTAACTGTTGGTGCGAATCGTGACTAAGCCAGGTTTTCTCTCTTCTCCCGATAATTACGTTTCTTTCTTCAATGACCTAAAGCAGCGTATCCGTCAGGCTCAAGTTAAAGCCGCATTAGCAGTCAATCAGGAGCTTCTGTTGCTCTATTGGCAAATTGGGAAGGAGATTTTGGAACGCCAGCAAGCAGAGAAATGGGGATCGAAGATCATTGATCGGTTAGCAAAGGACTTGAAGTATGAGTTCCCAGATATGAATGGCTTTTCCCGCTCTAACCTTAAATATATGCGGTTGTTCGCTCAATCATACGCAGAAAATCAAATTAGCCAAGCGCCGCTTGGCGAAATTCCCTGGTACCATAATATCGCTCTTCTAGAGAAGCTTAAAAATGCCGAAGAACGTCTCTGGTACGCCCAAAAGACGATTGAAAATGGCTGGAGTCGAAACGTCTTGGTCATGCAAATTGAATCTGATTTATACCGTCGTCAGGGGGGAGCGGTCACTAATTTTGCTTACACTTTGCCTCAACCTCAATCTGATTTAGCTCAAAATCTAATTAAAGATCCCTATAACTTTGATTTTTTGACTCTTAAGGAAGGCGCACAGGAGCGAGAGCTTGAACGGGCATTAGTGGATCATATTCGGGATTTCTTATTAGAGCTAGGGGTAGGGTTTGCCTTCTTAGGCAGTCAGTATCCAATTCAGGTAGATGGCAAAGACTACAGGCTAGACTTGCTTTTCTATCATGTCCAACTGCGCTGCTACATCGTAATTGATTTGAAGATGACCGAATTTGAGCCAGAATTTACAGGCAAAATGAATTTCTATGTGTCCGCAGTGGACGATTTACTCCGTCATCCGTATGACCAACCGACTATTGGACTAATCCTATGTAAATCCAAAAGTAAAACAACCGCCGAATACGCACTGCGTAATCTCAATACACCAATAGGTGTATCAACTCATAGGTTGCCCAAGCAATTAAAAGACAGTTTACCTTCCATAGAACAGTTGGAAATTGAATTAGAGGCAATTATTTCAGAGATTGACCGTGATAAAAGCCCCTCGGTGTTAGAGGATTCTCAGCTGGCGCTGGATAGTTCTAAGCAAGACGAGAATTCCCCATAGCAGCAGATAATTTTGCCGAACTGAAGCTCTTCCTCCACAGAGTAGTATCGCTAATTGCAGCAATCTTTTTCCAGTTTTTGTAACCACATAAATTTATTATTCTGGGCAATTGATGGGATTGCGAGGGCTTTATAATTAAGTTAATGATTCTGATCCATCCTTTTCAGACGCGATCGCATTCCTCATCCCCATCACTTCATCAAACGCCTTTTCTGCCGCCTGTTGATCTGCCGCTTTGGTATAGCGTCGAAAGTTTTGCACCGACTTATGTCGAGTCAACGTCATCACATGATAAGGATTCATCCCCTTCAACACCAGATTCGTCGCAAACGTATGGCGAAACTGATGAGCATGAAAATCAATCCCCGTCTGCTTTGAAATCGCATCCATCACCTTACGAATTCCGTCATACCCTAACCGTTGCCAAAGATTGCGCCGGGAATGGGAGACAAACAGTGGACGCTCTGGCGATAATACTTCTCCCGTCAGTTCTCGCCACTGGAGATACCGCTCCACAGCCTCCTTTCCCTGGGGTGTCAACGGGACCCAGCCCTTACTATCTGCCTTCGCCTCCCGGATGCGTAACCGTCGCTCGTCATAATCCTCCAGATTCAATGCCGATACCTCTTCAGCTCGCAGCCCATGCAGCAGCACTGCAATCAAGGCAATATTGCGCTCCGGTAATGAACTGGCTAACGCCGCTTCAACAATCTGCTCTACCTCTGTATTCTTAAGATTCTGCGCCTCCGGTTCCGTTAGCTTCGGCAAATCCACTTCCGTCGTCGGATTGATACTCACATAGCGAGAACGCACCATCCACCCACAGAAGTTCTTCAGCGTCCCCAAAATTCTTCTAACCGTCGCATCCGATAGCGATCGCCGCCCTGTTTCTAAGTCCTTTCGCATCAAATAGGCTTTGAACTGAGCAATCTGACGCGGTGTAATCTCCGCCCATCCCTTGTCAGTCCAATTCAGAAAGTACTGTAAGTCTTGCCGATAGGCTTTCTGACTTTTTGGAGCCAGCGATCGCGCCTGCAAAAACTCATCTATCCGCAACTTCCTTAACTCAGCAGGTTGACTGGTTCTACTCAATCGGGCAGAGTCAAACTGCCCCGCGATTGACTGGAGCGGAACAATAATGGGATCAGGAATCGATTTCCGTCGGTTCATGGGATAGATTGTGAGGGAGTATGACGATGATAAAGCGTCCTGGTGAATCTGGGGTTGAG
>CASBQE010000408.1 GCA_949127665.1 Synechococcales cyanobacterium PMM_0083 | reverse complement strand
GCTGATCGCTAATAAACTCGATGTCACGGGCAATTTCTAGCTGGGTTATCAATTCAGCGAGAGATCCTTTGGCAATGTAGAAAAAGCGCACGGATTCGCGATCGCTGCCTCGCTCGTCGACTTCAGCAATATTGCTGCAAACACTGACTGCCGCTCTTTGCATCTGATCTCGCAGTCCACAATCTTTTGCAAGCCTGCCTTCTTCGGTCAGCTTATAGATTTCAACTGCCAAAATCTTCGCCCTTTGCCAAACCCTCAAATCGCGAAATCCACCTCTTCCTATTGCCTCGCTCTCGCCTCTCGCCCCTCACCTTCCTTCACACATACTCTGAAATGTCTTCCTTGCAATCATCAGCGAGATAGGAGAGGGCGCGGAATCGTAAGCCGACCAGTTGGTCATACAGCGGATTTAGTTTGCATAAGGGCGGAATGTGAACGATCTTGCGTCCAAATAGGGTAATGTCGCGTTCAAAAGGGCATTGAGCGGGGATCATTTTGCACATTAGCCGCGCAATCTTTGGGTCTTGAACATCCATGCGATCGAGCCAATCCCGCACGGGATGCAACACATCTACCTGATCGGCATCTATGGTGGGGGGCGTTAAGCCAGAAGTTGGAAAAGATTCAATGCCATCGGCTGGCTGGGCATCTGCGATAGTTTGAAACGTAGTTCGGAGAACGTTTAGGGCATCTGGTTTTAGCTTTAATGCTTGACAGTACTGTTGCAGCATTTTGTCTTCGCTGATGGAATAATCTTCATCTGCCAATGCCACCATGACAGCGGTTCTGAGGAAATTTTCTGCTAAGTCGCGATCGCTGCCTAAAACCTTTGCCAATTCATCCGCAGAAATTGGCTCCATTGCGTTTACTTTTTCTTCAGCCGTGAAATCTTTATTGAGCAAGGCAGAAATCATTGCCTGCTCTTTCGTATCAAAATGACCATCTGCCCACGCCAAGGAAACCAAGCCACGAATCCAAACAGCGGTTTGCTCGTCGGTGTAAGCAGACTTAGTAGTGGTGCTAACCATTTTTCGCTACAGCCCGATTAAGTTCCGAGTCGATTCTAGCTCGTTCTTCCAGCAAATTATTCAACACCTTAGCGGTAAACTAAGAGACTGAATTCATCATGGAATCGTAATCAGTGACGCTTCAAGAGTTTTTTCTGTTTCTATCGGCAGTCTTGATGGCCTCCGGCGGGCAATTCTTGCTCAAATTAGGCGCTGTAAAGCTTGGCAAAGTGAATGCCAGTAATTTTGTCTCTCTTATTTTAAATATTGCGTTAACGCCTGAGCTGGTGGCGGGCTTGGTTCTATATGCCTTCAGCTCCATCTTTTTTATTTTAGTTTTAACCCGTGTCAAGCTGAGCGTTGCGGCTCCAGCGGTTTCCATTAGCTACATTTTTTCGGTGCTGCTAGGTTACTTCGTCTTTAATGAGTCGATTTCTCGATACCAAATGTTTGGGCTAGGGCTGATTGTCGCGGGAGTGATTTTGGTTGTAAAACGCTAGATTCATGATTAACTTACGATCGCCGAATATTGAGACAACACCATTCTCCGCGCTTCCATAGCGCAGTCACCATCCATCCATTCGCTTCTAGGGTATCTGCTACAGGTTTTGCCTGTTCAACTAGAATGCCGCTGAGGATTCCCCAGGTATTCGGCTTCATGATGGCGGTCATGTGAGGAATCAAATCAATAATCACCTCTGCCAAAATGTTGCAGACAATGCCATCCACCGGAGCATCAATCATTTCAGCAATTTGGTCTACGCTGCCTTGAGCAATGATTAAGCGATCGGACTCAATTTGATTCAGATCGCCATTCTCGCGGGTTGCTTTAACGGCTAGGGGATCGGTATCGACGGCATAAATTTGTTTAGCGCCTAGCAAAAGTGCCCCAACCGACAAAATTCCAGAGCCACAGCCAATATCGGCAATCACTAGGTTTACAGGTAGAGGCTCACTAGCAAGGGCAGGCGTTCCCAGTCTCATCTCCAGCGCTTCTAAACAGAGTTGAGTGGTAGCATGTTCACCGGTGCCAAAGGCAACTCCCGGCTCTAGCT
This sequence comes from Synechococcales cyanobacterium PMM_0083, assembly GCA_949127665.1. Lineage (GTDB taxonomy): Bacteria > Cyanobacteriota > Cyanobacteriia > Leptolyngbyales > Leptolyngbyaceae > ULC077BIN1. The sequence goes on along the minus strand of CASBQE010000408.1, from coordinate 13,327 downwards.
TGAGCAACACGCGATCGCCCAGTTCTGGAGTAGGCAGCCATGCCGGGTTAATCAGCAGGCGATCGCCCACTTTTTGCGGTTTCCAGTGCTGTTTCCAGTTACTTCCCCAGTCTTCCTCTTCAATTAAATTCCATTGGGCAATGGGCGCAGGTAAGCCGAGACATAGAGCATCTTGCCGCAACAGCAGGGACAGTGCCGCCAAATCTAGCATTTGGACTTGTGCTTCAGGAACATAGGCGCGCATTAAACAAGATGCCCCCTTCATTTGACTCGATGATCCCACACAGCCAAACGCATCTAACCGCCAAAAGAGCGTATCCTCTAGCAACGGATCAGAGAGAATCTGAATTTCCCACCAGCTATTTGCCATGATTTAAGGGAACTAGGAGATAGGAAAAAACTCAATCAATCTTGCCACCCTCTGGGAAGCAAGCGACATATCAACCTGGCTTCGCCCGCTATGCGGTCTACTCCCCAAGGCGAAGAGCTTTTGGACTTCTGGGTTCCCTCTCCCATTGGGAGAGGGCTAGGGTGAGGGTCTTTAACAGTCTTCAGCGCTCCTATAGGGTGACAGTATAAGCATCTCGGATGCCGGGAACTTTGAGAAACTCAGCCAGAACGTCATCGGGCAGTGGATCATCAATGCTCAGTACCATAACTGCATCGCCTCGAACGATCTTCCGCCCCACTTGCATACTGGCAATATTGACATTAAAGCTGCCCAGCAAAGAGCCAATTTTGCCGATAATTCCTGGCATATCTCGGTGCATGGTGAAAACCATGTACTTATTGGGCGGCACATTGACTGGAAAGTCATCCACGCTAGTAATCCGAATTTCGGAATCGCCAAGCAGCGCCCCCGCCACGGAATGTTCCCCCAAAGAACCCTTCGCAGATAGGTGTAAGGAACCTGTGTAGTCTTTGATTGACGCATCGCGAGTTTCCACAACCCGAATGCCGCGTTCTTTGGCTTCAATGCTGGCATTCACATAGTTAACCCGCTCTTGCAGGGCGTGGGAGAGCAGTCCCTTTAAAGCGGCAACGACGATGGGCTGGCTTTGGTTCGTGGCAAGTTCCCCTTGCAAGCGGACATTGAGGGCTTCTACTCGCCCACCGACCAATTGAGCAACTAGATTGCCCAATGTTTCCGCCAATTCTAGGTAAGGGCGCAGTTGTTCTAGCAGGTCAGGGCGCAAACCAGGAATGTTGACCGCAGACCGGGCAGGCAAGCCTAGCAGGACATCACGAATTTGTTCGGCAACATCGATCGCCACATTTACTTGAGCTTCTTCGGTTGACGCGCCTAAATGGGGAGTTAGCAGCAACTCCTTGCCCACTGCGCGTAACGGCGAGTTTTCTTCTAATGGCTCTTGGACAAAAACATCTAGCGCGGCTCCGGCTAACTTGCCTTCCTGCAATGCCTGGACGATCGCCGCTTCATCCACAATTCCCCCACGGGCACAGTTGATAATGCGGGTAGTGGGTTTCATTTTGGCGATCGCTGCCGCGTTAATCAAATTCGCGGTTTCTGGCGTTTTGGGCAGGTGCAGCGTAATGTAATCGGCTTCTTGAAATAAGTTATCCAGCTCGACCAAACGGCATCCCAATTGTTCGGCGCGTTCATGGGAAACAAACGGATCGTAGGCAAGTAGTTTCATGCCCATTGCGTGGGCAACGGTGGCAACGTGGGCACCAATTTTACCCAACCCCACAACGCCCAGCGTTTTTTTGTAAACTTCAACGCCCATGTAACTTTTGCGATCCCACTTGCCGCTTTTCACCGATTGGTTCGCCTCGGCAACGTAGCGAGACATCGATAGCATCATCGCGAGCGTGTGTTCAGCCGCAGCAATGGTGTTGCCTTCAGGAGAATTAACAACCACAATTCCCTTGCGAGTGGCGGCTGGAATATCCACATTGTCTACCCCTACGCCCGCTCGACCAATAATTTTGAGTTGGCTGGCAGCTTGAATCACTTCTTGGGTGACGCGAGTGCCAGAGCGAATCATTAAGGCATCATAGTTTGAAATAATGCCGATTAGTTCTTGAGGAGACAGGTTGGTTTTCACATCAACTTGAGCAACCTGGGACAGAATATCAATTCCGGCTTGATCAATCGGGTCAGAAACAAGAACCTTCGGCATAACAGATAGATGGGGTTAAACAACAGGGCTTCTTCAACGTTCCAGCAGCGATCGCTTTACACAGGTTTGTAGAAGGAAACGCTTGCATATCGTTATCAAACCGACTCTTTACGATACGGCATTTTTGAACCGAATTGATGAAATGCGCTGGATTTCTTTAAAAAATACGAGGTGCAGAGACCCGAAACCCGAAACCTGCCCAGATAGCCAAAGATTATTCACAATTTGCAGCCATTCTTAGAAATTGTTGTTAGTATTCTGCTGCTACAGTCGTTTTCGCGCTCAGTGATGATGCGTGTTTAGAAGTCCGTGAAAGATAGTAACTCGCTTCCTGCTCAGCCAAAAAAAACCAATCTCAGCTTAAGAAAAGTTTCTAAACAAAAAAGCTGTCGCTGGTTATGGGTTGTGACTGGCTTAACAGGGGTGGCGTTATTGTCAGCGACCGCAGGCGCAATTTTGGCGATGACGATGGCAAGCGCTCCACTGTTGCAGCGCAAGCTGAGTGTGCAAGATGCGGCAGTATTTTCTAAAGGCGACCTTTCTAGTATTAGTAATTTGCAGTTGCCTGAGTTGACTCGTCCGGTCAATGTTTTGGTGTTAGGAGCCAAAGTGTTGACCAGTGATGTATCGGATGAGCCACCACCGGGGCAAAAGAATCTGGGATATCAAGCGTTGGTGAACTCCTTTGAAGGGCTAACCGATACGATGATGCTAGTTCGATTTAATCCTGAAGCTCAGAAACTGGCGCTCCTGTCGATTCCTAGAGATACCCGGATTGAGATTCCGGGTCACAATGTTGGCAAAATCAATGAGGCAAATTCGGTTGGAGGACCTGCATTAGCGGCTAGAACGGTGAGTCAGCTATTGGGCGGGGTTGGAGTCGATCGCTACATCACTATCAACGTTCAGGGTGTGCAGGCATTGGTGGATGCATTGGGCGGCGTAACCGTCTACGTGCCAAAAGATATGAAATATAGCGACGATAGCCAGCATTTGTATGTCAACCTGAAAGCGGGGAAGCAGCACTTAAACGGCGACCAAGCGCTTCAGCTACTCCGTTTCCGCCACGATGAAGCGGGAGATATTGGGCGAGTGCAGCGCCAACAGATGGTGATTCGTGCCCTATCTGAGCAAGCGCTCAATCCAATGACCTTAGCTCGGCTGCCGCAAATCATTTCAGTGATTCGGGCTTACATCGATACAAACTTGTCGGTAGAAGAGATTTTTGCACTGGTTGCCTACTCTAGCCGAGTCGATCGCTCGAAGATGGAGATGTTGATCACGCCGGGTGAATATGGCGATATTGAAACCTACGGCACGAGTTACTGGATACCAGATTTAGCGAAGATTCAAACGGTCATGGCTCAGCATTTTAATCTGGGTTTAAACTCAACGGCAACCACTATGCCGCTTGGAAAAGTTCGAGTCGCCATTCAAGACACCACTCATCAAGCAACACCCAATTCTTGGATTAATTCACTGGCAAAAGCAGGCTATAGCGATATCGCGATCGCCGAACCGTACACTGAACCGCTAGATACCACGCGCATTTTGGCACAGCAGGGCGATGTTGCCAGCGCGGAAAATATTCGCCGCCTGTTAGGGTTTGGCGAAGTGCGCGTCGATGGCAATGGCGATCTCAACTCGGATGTGACGATTCAGCTTGGCAAAGATGCGTTGAGGCGTTGAGAGGAAAGCGCGATCGCTTTTTTCTCCAACCGCGATCGCTTTTTTCTCCAACCGCGATCGCACTTCCCAAGCCTTGTAACCGCGATCGCACCCCTTCACCTCTCGTTGAACTCCCACAATAGTCGTGGCGAAATTCTTTATGATTGGGGTGGTAGGTTCGGGCAAGAGGGCTGATTGGATGCAACTCGAAGATTATTTCACCGTGCTGACACCGGATGACATTCGACTGAAGGGAACCCGGATTGGGATTGAGAGCATTCTTTATGAGTATATTTATCGCGCTCGGACTGCTGAAGAAATTTTCCAAATCTATCCATCGCTGACTCTGGAGCAGGTTTACGCCACGATTCTGTATTATTTGCATCATCAAGAAGCAGTTGGGCAATATCTGACGGATTGGATTGAGTTTGGTGAACAAATGCGGACAGAACAACGTCAGAATCCTTCGCCTGCCAGACTTCGGTTCCAACAGTTGAAGGCAAGTCAGCAAGCGATAGTTTTTCATGAGCCTGAAGTATCTGTTTGATGAAAACGTTGACCCGGAATATGCGCAACAACTGAGACGGCGCAATCTAGGGGTGGTAGTGCGAATGGTGGGCGAACCTGCGACTCCGGTAAGAGGCACCCTTGATCCGGAGATTTTAGCTTGGTGTGAAGCAACGGGGTTTGTTTTGGTTACCAACAATCGGCGATCAATGCCCGTGCATTTGGCTGACCATATTGCCCAGGGACGACATATACCAGGTATTTTGATTTTGAATCCGAGCTTAAGCATCGGTGAGACTTTGGATGAATTGTTTATGATAGCAAGTGCTTCGTTTGAGAATGAATACCAGAACCGAATTGACTATCTACCCCTGACTTGACTGCACTGTGTTTTCCCCTTTCCCTTCTTCGGTGTTGCCTGTGGCACTCTTAAGACACCGCGCGATGGGGTAGTATTCTTTAAGCTAAAAGCCGCTATTGTGAGCGCTCTATCTAGAAGTCGGCGATCGCATAACCACTCGGATTGTAAGGAGGATTTCCTATGTATATTGAGGACATTGTTGCCAGTGAAGTTTTAGACTCGCGAGGTAATCCTACGGTTGAAGCACGAGTGACATTAGAGGACGGTACAGAAGGCTCGGCGATCGTTCCTTCGGGTGCCTCAACGGGTTCAAAGGAAGCTGTAGAACTGCGGGATGGCGATCAGCAGCGCTATGGTGGCAAGGGCGTGTTAAAAGCAGTCGACAATGTTAACGAGAAAATAACGCCAGAATTGGTAGGCATGGAAGCGACTGCCCAACGCGAGATTGATATGCTGATGCTTGAAATTGACGGCACACCCAACAAGGCAGAACTTGGCGCAAACGCAATCTTAGCGGTTTCGCTAGCAGTGGCAAGAGCGGCTGCAACCTATATGGGAATGCCGCTATATCGCTATTTGGGTGGGGTGAATGCGTCGCTGCTGCCTGTGCCCTGTTTAAATGTGATTAATGGGGGTGCCCATGCCGACAACACAGTTGATTTCCAAGAGTTTATGATTGCAGCGCACAATGCGCCCACTTTTGAGGAGTCGATTCGGATGGGAATCGAAACATTTCATGCCCTCAAGTCAATTTTGAAAGATAAGGGTTACAGTACATCCGTGGGCGATGAGGGCGGATTTGCACCTGACCTGAAATCGAACGAAGAAGCAATGGAAGTGATCATGGAGGCGATCGCCAAAGCAGGCTACACACCGGGCGAAGATATTTCGATTTGCCTCGACCCAGCCACCACCGAAATGTGGAAAGACGGCAAGTATTTGTTCTTCAAATCCACAAAAGAATCCATCACCTCTGAACAAATGATTCAAATGTGGGAAGGCTGGCTCAGCCGCTATCCCATCGTTTCCATAGAAGATGGTTTGGGTGAGGATGATTGGGATGGCTGGAAAGTGATGACAGAACGATTGGGTTCCAAAATAGAGTTGGTTGGGGATGACTTATTTTGCACCAATCCAAAGATTTTGGCAGAGGGCATTGAAGCGGGGATTGCCAACTCTGTGCTGATCAAAGTAAACCAGATCGGCAGCTTGACGGAAACCTTGGATACGATTGAATTAGCGCGCCGCAACAACTACAAGTGTTTTGTCTCGCATCGCTCAGGTGAAACAGAAGACACGACGATCGCCGATTTGGTGGTAGCCACTGGAGCCGGACAAATTAAAACAGGGTCGGGCTGTCGCAGTGAGCGGATCTCTAAATTTAACCAACTGCTGAGAATTGAGCGGCAGCTTGGAAAATCGGCGCGGTTTGCGGGCAAATCGGCATTTGCTTAAACCTGTGAGACTCTGCAAAAAGACTGGGTAACCTGAAGGAACGCGATCGCACATAATCCACAGATTTTGCGCGATCGCGTTCCGATTATTGGGCAAGGATATCTTGAAACAAATCATTAGGGCTGTTGTAATTAGTATTGGTTTAACGGCGGTTGGCTTTTGGGGGGCAACCAATGTAGGCAACAGATCTTCGCTACAAGCTGCGAGAGCAACGCTTACAGCACCCACTTTATTAAGCCAATTGACCAGCAAGCTAGATCTGCCCCTGCTGGCAAAGGCAACTGCCGCATTTGTTCAGAGCGATCGCTACCGCACAGAATCAGAAATTGGAGTCAAAGCATCCTCTGGCGGCACAGACGTAACTAGCCTTGCCAAAGTAACGACGCTGGTGCAAGCCCCCAATCAGTTTCGTGCTGAAATTGCCTTCCCGTCAGATAGTGGAAAAGAGGTGAAAAGCATTGTCATATCCGATGGCAAACGGGTGTGGATGTATCGCCCGGATTTAAAGCAATACGCGGTCACTTCATTTGCAAAATTTGATGACTTAGATGACTACTACTGGATTGGGATGTCGTCTTACTGGTATTCGGCAGTGACACCAGACGTTCGCAAATTACTTGCTAGCGGCACTTTAGCCGATCCACAAGTATTAAAAGAATTGGGCATGACTGACACCTCAACCTCACCTTTAAAGGGACGCAGCCAAACTTTCAACGGGCGATCGCTCTACAGTTACGAATTCACCGACAAAGAAGGGTTTACCATTTCAGCGCTTGTAGAACCCACCACCGCAGAACTCAAGCAAATCCGCTTAACTGGCAAGTCAGAGGGCTTTAATATAGACATCGCCGAACGTATTCTTAGTCGCACTGCCAACCCCGCGATCGCGGCATCTACCTTCAAATTCACGCCTCCATCGGGAGCCAAACTGGTAGAATCCGTCGCGATCGGACCCCTCTAACGACGTAAGAGATAACGACATACAAGACGGACTCTTAACGTCTAACCGTCCTTTAAAGCTGTCAGAATAAACCAAAGCGCTCAAGGAAAAACCATGCGACTACTTCACACCATGCTGCGAGTCGGCAACTTAGAACAATCTCTAAACTTTTACTGCACATTTCTAGGCATGAAACTACTGCGCCAAAAAGACTATCCCGGCGGTGAGTTTACGCTGGCATTTGTGGGCTACGGCGATGAATCGCACAATACCGTTTTAGAACTGACCCACAACTGGGGCAAAGACAACTACACCCTTGGCGATGCCTATGGACACATCGCGATCGGGGTCGATGACATTCACGCAACCTGCGAGAAAATTCGTACCCAAGGCGGCAAAATCACCCGCGACCCAGGACCGATGAAACACGGTTCGACCGTAATCGCTTTTGTGGAAGACCCTGACGGATATAAAGTGGAATTGATTCAACTGAAAAACTACGATGAAGCGCCAGTCGAGAAAAAGTCTGAAATCGCTCTTTAGAAAGAGTTGCTATCTCTACCCTGCGTTGGGTCAAAGCAGGATCTATTCCTCGTAATCTAATGGAGCTTATTGATAAAGACAAGAGGTTTCTATGACTTACATTACTTCAAATGTTGCGCCAGAGCAGGTGAAAGCTTTTCAGGCTTTGGAAGTAGACCAGCAATTAGCACTTTTCTATTGTGTGTATGAGAAGATAGGAGATACCATCACACCCGCCGCTCCAGGCGCTAGCAAGGCATCTCCTGAAATCGCTGAAGGCTTGTTTAATCAAGTAAAAGAGTTGTCGTTTGATGACCAATTGCAGCTTCAACGAGATCTCATTACCAGTAAAGATACTGTTATTACACGCGAGTATGCCGCCTTAAGCGACACTACAAAATTGCTATTTTGGTATTTGTTAGCTCAAGGAATGGATAACAATCAAATTATTCCAATGCCTTCTAACTATCAGCCTTCGGGTGAAGCAGACCAACTGTTGACCCAAATTCAAGAGCTAGGTTTTGAAAAGCAAATCGCTTTTTTCCGCGATATTGTCTCTCCTATGGGATTTGACTCAACTGGTGCTTAATAGTGTCCAAGTTTGAGTTAGTCAAAAATAAAACTAGCTGGAATAAAAATTGGGAGGGTGTCTAAACTTTACACGCTCCCTTTTATGCGTTAAAACATCAACTCCCTGATGTACTTTTTACTGATTAAATAGAGCGATCGCCATAATCTTCGGATGCCTCTGGGTCAAGTTCCCAACGGCGATCGTCTCGTGCTTCAAGAATCTCATTGGTTCGCAGAAAAGCTCTATCATCCATTTCCAGCCCAACAGCCGCGCCTATTTCATCCACAATATCCATATCAGGCGTTGGCGCTGTGCCCCCAACCGCCTGATCTCCGACAGCATCAACATCAATACCTATCAACATTGAATCATCTTGATTAACATCTTCTAGGCGATCGCTTAAAGTACGACCATCAACACCAGATTGAGTCTGATCATGAACGCCTGTCCCATAAGATTCCGTCACTTCTTGAGGCAAGTCACCAGACTGTTGCAATATTTGTTCGTCAGTTATTTCTTCAGCATCATTTAAGAGTCGATTGTCTGCATTAACAGCCATTTTTTATTTGCCTTTTATTTCGTTTGGAATAGGTTTTCTTGCAGACAATGTACTCTCAGCTCTAACGATCAGATTAGCAATTGCTGTAAGCGCTAAAGATATACTTCTCCGCAAAATATTCTTAATTGATTTTAGTTTAACTCAACTCTTTAAAAACAAAATCATTAAGTAGATAGATACCGTTTTTTAGCTTCCTATTTAGTAAACATTAGATATTCAATTTAATTAAGGTTGATAATTACTTGCTTTCTCTGCATACTTCAAATTGATGTATCCCTTTTGATGTCTTTTAACCTTTCCAATGACAGACACAGCGTTTGCAGGCGCAACCTACAGTTAGAGTATCAACTTTCTTAAGCAGTGATAACGCTGAAAATCCCAATTTTCTCAGAGTTGAAATCTCACACATCAAACACAACGTTGTGAAGAAATTACAGTTTTTTCGCATGGGTACTTGAACCCTTAAACTGCCAAGATTTTATAAACTTAGGAGTCAATCATGAAAGTTAAATTCAACCAAAACAGCAATCTGCTTAACCTCGTCAAATTTGCTAGTCTCAGTGCTTTAGCAGTATGTTCAACTGCATTACTTAATCCAGAAGCAGCAAATTCTCAACAGTCACCTTCTACAACAAATGGCTTGAATCAACAAAACGGTATCAATCCTATCGATTCAGAGAATCCTACTTCACTTAAGCAAAATCCTTCAACTTTTAGGCAGGACGCTTCACGGAACGACAACCTGACTGCTCCTAACTCTAATCTTCCTGGTCGTGGCACCTACACTGCACCCCGCAGCAGTAGTCCCAGTGGCACACAAGATTCTATGAATCAGTTTCCATTGATTAGTGGAGAAGGCAATGCTGACCAACCCGTGGGCGGTAGCAGAGGCACAAGCCAAAACACAGGCGGTAGTGGTAGTGGCTTTAACAGCAATACTCAAACTGGCAATACTGATGCCAACATGGATGGTAAAAGTACAATTCAGAATCAAGGTACAAGCCAACAGCCAAGTGATAGAGGGGGTGCTATCAATCAAAATATGGGTGTAGATGGAAGCAATAATATGAACAGCGGTTCTCAAGGCTCCATGACTCCATCTAACGGTATGGGCGGAAGTGCTGGCTCACAAACGGGTGGCAGCAGACGTACTACTCCGAACGCAGGTGAGAGTGGCAGCGGTAATGAGCGAAACACGAGCGTAGATGGAAATACCAACTCAAATACAGGTGGTAGCATGAACCCTACTACCGGTGGAACTGGAAGCATGAACAACTCAAGTGGTTCAAACAATACATCAGGAGCGGTTCAAGGACTCTGGTAAGCTCAGTCATTGATTGATTTGATTACCTGGTTGAATCGCTGCAAATACATTTTGTACGCTCTAGGTTTGACTAACACGTTCTGACTAATAAGCTGATCCCTTCAAAAGGATGAGCTTATTAGTTTGAGCAGTTATTTATCACAACTATTCAAAAAATAAGAACACAGTTACTAGCTTGAAGCAAATTAGCTCTCTTTCGTACAGTAGAAGCTTTTTTACTTCTCAAGAAAGAGGTTCTAACCCGTCATTATCTATATATTTTTACATAGGGAAATCAAGGAGTTAAATTTACGCACGTTCTAAGTTTATGAACATTGATCAAGAAAATGCAAAATTATCCAATGAAGGAATCAATAAGATGACTGAGAATGCAGGAGACAAGATTCAACAAACCTTTGAAGAAGCTCATGAGCGCGAAGAGAATACTCTTGGAAAAGCGAAAGAAACGTTTAATGCTAAGCTGCCCATCCCAACCCCCGCAGCGTCTGTTTCTGCTAGCGAGGTTAGCGTCCATGAGTTAAAGTCGCGCTTAAATTGGGGTGAGCCAGGTCTGACGATTTTAGATGTTCGCGATCGCGATGTATTTGATGACTGCCGCATCTTAGGCGCGATGAACACGCCTCTATCAATCTTGCCTGGTGCAGTGCAGTCTACTTTGCAAACCAAGCGCGATATTTATCTTTATGGCAGCACTGATGAAGAATCTACAGCCGCCGCTAACGTCTTGCGTGAAGCTGGTTTCCTTCAGGTTGCTGTATTACGGGGCGGATTAGAAGATTGGCTAAAGATAGATGGTTCTGTGGATGGCGTGGCGACAAACATAAACCCTGGTTCAGATGCATACAATGTCTTTTCTCGGCTTAAAGAATTCGCTCATGAAAGGGCGCAGGAAAAAAGCTTGATGTAGCTCCACGAGTGCATCTTTCAATTTAAGCGATGTGTTTTGATTTTCCTTGTTTTATAACTTTTCTATTTGAAGTTATGAAATGAGGAATCTTTTTAATCTTTAAATAGTAGTGCGATCGCTACTAATCTTTCTTTTGGTGGAAGCCTTTAACTGCGTTTTGTCCTTAAATCTAGATACTCGATAGAGAAACTATTTTGTTTATTTGTACGGAGCAATTTTGATGTTAGAAGACAAAGTAAATCAAAGTGATGAAATTACAATTCCGAATGACCCAACTGAAGTAGAGGCAGCAACTTTAGCTCAAGCTGTTAAGCGCCCAGTCGATGCCGAAATTTCAGATGAACATCGTCCCTTTTTAGAAAAAGTGATGGTGAATGGCGGTCTTTCTGACCCTTATGATGCAAGAGATATTACTGAAGTGGTTTTTCGGGTGATGCGCGACTTGATGACTACAGAAGCTGCGGATCGAGTAGCGGAAGAGTTACACGAAGAAGTTTTGAATACGACCGATAAAACGCTTCAAATGGAAATTACAGAGTTGTGGAAAGATACCAATCCACTGGTTGGATTTTTGAGTCGCGTGCGTCCACCTTGGCAAGGACCTGGTATTTTCAAAATCACTTCCGATCGCTTTTTATTTCGAGTTGCCAATGAATCTGGAATGTCTCGTATGGTTGACCGAGACACAGTAATTAAAGCAATTTTTTCTGCGACAAAAGATGAGTTATCAGAAGAGCGGATTGAAGAAGTAGCAAGCTGGCTACCAGACGTTGTGCGCGAACTCTGGGAACACGCATAGTTGACTACAACGATCTTTTAAGGGCACCTGCATAGGTACCCTTAATCTTTTAGAAGCTAGGTATTTGTTGAATATTAGTTTTTGCGTGAATGGTCATCTTTCCTACTTGAATATCGAATTTTTGTAGCCAAAGAGTCATTCCTGGTAAGGCAAAATTGTTTAGGTCTAAAAGCGTCTTAATCTGGTTCAAGATTGCTATACCCAACTCTGGAGTTAATCCTTGACCTTCGATCGACAAAATTTCTAGATCAATACGTTGACCATCTTCTCTTGCTGTTGGGATCACTGATGCTGAAAGAGTTGTAGCTTTATTAGATTCTTTAAGCAAAAAATTGATATTTAAAGATATAGTTCCCGCAGTTAGTAACTGAATATTTGCTTGCTGCATTGTGACCGTGTGCAACTGTTCATCAATTTCTAACTTTAAGTCTTGAAGTTTGCCAGCAATATAGCCAGACGCTAGAGCACGGTTGAGGTCATCTTCTGTTAAAACAATTTGGGCATCGGCTTCAGCAGGTTGATCCAGTTCAACGTTGCCAAAAATAACGCTAAGAGGATTGATGGAAACTTTAGATGTTTGAACTTCTACTGACTCTATCCGTAGGTCTTGTTTCATGACCATTCCCTTTCCGCTAATGACTACTGAATCCACTTCTCCTTGAATCAGTTTGCCTGGGTTCGTGCGAATGTCAACATTAAGTTCTTCTACATCATCTAGCTGGTTTGCAATTCCTACTTCTGCTACTTTGCTAAGGGCTTGTTCGCCAAGATCAGGACTGTTTGATGTCATTCTGTAGGCTCCTCCGTTTGGTGTTTTAACAAATTTGGCAACTTGGCTTTATCGACCTATTTCTATGTGACCAAGTGGGGGGAGATTATTAATCTGTCTAAAGTGAGAGAAGCTGCATTGTTGGATATGTAAAAATGGTTTAGGTAGATAAATTTTTGACATAAAACAAAGATTAAATGGATCTGCCACTTAACTTGCTAGTGCTTACTAAAGTCTGATTTCTGACTGTCAACCTACAAGTATTTGATTAGTATCAATTTCAGTAACTCTCTATGGTTTATATAAGTCAGAGATCGCAGTTTAACTAAATTCAAATAGGAGTTTCAACTAATGGCAATTTTAGTACAGACTACTTCTCTTTATTCAAGCGCTCCTCCAGACCCAACCACCTATCCCGATTCTCCTGCTCCTGACTATCCCGCTCCTGCGCCTATGCCTACGCCGGATTTGCCAAGCCCTTACCCAATGCCAGATCCTCAAATAGATCCGCCGCCTATTTCAACACCAGATATGCCTCCCGAAATTACACCTGGAGTTCCATCTATTTAATCGAAATGCTGTTTGTAATCAGTGATAAATCAACAGCGTATTGCTAGCACTAAACAATGATTGAAAGGACTTACTATGGAATCATCAACGCCGAATAATCCTGAGCAAGTAGGCTGATTGACTGACACAAGTATCAAGCAGCATAGTCAAACGACTGAATCTGAAACTCAAAACGATATTTCCGCCATTCAAATTGAGATTTAGAAGCCTTTACTGGGTCTGGGTCATGAT
>CASBQE010000407.1 GCA_949127665.1 Synechococcales cyanobacterium PMM_0083 | reverse complement strand
GAGCTACAGGTTCGCAATGTGGAGGTGGTGCAGCTTGCCGTGAACCGCTTAGAAAAGCGTGGGATGAGTCAGGTTTTTACGGCGACTGACCCAATCTTTGTACTCAGTGGGGAAAAGCTGTAAAAAAACAGGTGGTAGGTTTTCGGGTTTCAGGCTTCGACGTGAGCGCCCAGCCGAACGGTGCTAGGTTGCAGAGAGTAGGGTACAGACTCAGGCAAGAAAGAAAAGCTGTAAATTTTTGTTATCTTTTTCCAGCTAAATTCGTTACTTTAGGAGTGTTTAGTTGATTTTTTGAAGCACTGCTAATTTAGGTGAAACTAAATCGGTTAAAGTGCTTCAAAGGCTTCTTAACCTTTTTTAACTTGTAGTTAATCTTGCTAAAACCTGTGTCTGGGTCTTCTTCACCCCCAACAATTTCTATGCCATGGTCCCGTATTGTGAGTGGAGCGATCGCCATTGTGATTGCGCTTGGAATGATTTTGCTGGGAGGTTGGTATTTCACCCTAGGGTTTGGCATCATCATTTACTTGGGGCAGCTTGAATATTTCCAGCTTGCTCGGTCGAAAGGGTTTGCTCCGGCTGCGAAAACAACGCTGGTAGTCAGTCAAGCGCTATTGATTATTTCCAATCTTTCGCCAGCCTACGCCGATGCCGTGTTTCCAGTGGCAGGCACATTTATTTGTTTCTATCTGCTATTTCAGCCCAAGTTTGCCACGATCGCCGATATTTCCGCCTCGATCATGGGCTTGTTTTATGGCGGCTATTTGCCCAGCTACTGGGTACGATTGCGATCGCTCGGACAAGTGCAGGCGAGCAACCTGCCGCTCGATGGCTTTTGGACGACCGATTGGACTAACCTACACGCCCTGCCCCAAGGATTAACCTGCACCCTGGTAGCCTTTAGCTGCATCTGGGCAGCCGACATTGGCGCTTACATTTTTGGCAAAGCCTTTGGACGCACTCGCTTGTCTGATATTAGCCCCAAAAAAACGGTGGAAGGCGCAGTCTTTGGTGTAGCTGGCAGTGTGGCAGTCGCGATCGCGGGTTCGTGGTATTTGGGCTGGTCAGGCTGGCCCATTACTGGAGCCGCACTCGGCTTATTGATCGGCATTGCTAGCCTGCTGGGCGACCTCACCGAATCGATGATGAAACGAGATGCTGGAGTGAAAGACTCCGGGCAACTAATTCCAGGACACGGCGGCATTCTAGATCGCGCCGATAGCTACGTCTTCACCGCACCCTTGGTCTATTACTTCGTCACCCTGCTTCTGCCCCTCCTGCCCTGATCCCTAGCCCCAGCCCCTCTCCATTCAATTAAGAACTCAAAACTCAAGACTCAAAACTCCCTCTCCCCTCTCCTCCATGTCTCTCATCACCGTTTTGCCAGAAGGACTTTACTGCGAACAGGGCGGCTTTTTTATTGACCCTTGGAAACCGGTAGACACCGCGCTGATTACCCATGCCCATTCGGATCACGCTCGTTCGGGTTCCAATCAGTATTTTGCTACTCACATTTCGGAAGGCATTTTGAGAAAGCGATTAGGTGAGCAGACTAATTTGCAAGGTGTGGAATATGGCGATCGCGTCAAGCTTGGCAAAACCTGGGTGTCCTTTCATAGCGCCGGACACGTTCTCGGATCTGCCCAAATTCGAGTGGAGTGCGGCGATGAAGTTTGGGTGATATCGGGGGACTATAAGCGCTGTGCCGATCCAACCTGTGATGAGTTTGAGGTGGTTCCTTGCGATACCTTCATCACCGAAGCCACCTTTGGGCTACCGATTTATCGCTGGAATACGGGTGAGGAAACCTGCCGCCAAGTGTATGAGTGGTGGATGGGCGATCGCGATCGTCCGACACTCTTGTTTTGCTACTCCTTTGGCAAAGCTCAGCGAGTCTTGGCAGAACTACTGAAATTTACCGATCAGCCCGTCTATGTGCATGGAGCCGTTCAGGTGCTAACTGAAATCTATCGGCAGGTCGGCGTGGAGATGGTGCCGACTATTCCGGTTTCAGATATGCCGCGTGACTACAAATTCAAGGGCGATCTCGTTTTGGCACCGCCCTCTGGTCATCGATCGACGTGGATGAAACGCTTTCAGCAGCCCCAAACTGCGTTTGCTTCTGGATGGATGGCAGTCCGGGGTGCCCGTCGTCGTCGGGGCTATGAGCGCGGTTTTGTGCTGTCCGATCACGCAGACTGGAACGGCTTAGTGAATACCGTGTTGCAAACCGGCGCAAAAACGGTCTACGTCACCCACGGTCAAAGCGATGTGCTATCTCGCTACCTGTCAGAAGCTCATCACTTGAATGCCCTACCGCTGAAAACGCTATTTGAAGGCGAGGCAGATATTTAGGCAAACGCTTTAAGATAGAGATTGCTGCTCTGAGATCGCCAATTTCCATGTTTTTACCTTCCACGCTTGCTCCATCCACGAAATCAGCGGTTCCCCTGCTCGGTCAATCCTTGACAAACTTGACTGGATGGGTGCAAGCGCAGGGGCAGCCGAGCTACCGAGGTAAGCAACTGCATCAGTGGATTTATGAAAAAGGGGCGCGATCGCTGGCAGATATTACCGTCTTTCCGAAACAATGGCGAACGGAAATGCAAGATGTAGAAATTGGGCGATCGCAGATTCATTTCCGCTCTGTTGCGTCCGATGGCACCGTCAAATTTCTGCTGCGCCTCAGCGATGGACAGATTATTGAAGCCGTCGGCATTCCCACGTTTGACTGGAAAAATAAGCAGGCAGACGCAGACGATCAAGAACTCGATCGCCTCACTGTCTGCGTCTCTTCCCAAGTGGGATGCCCGATGGGATGTGACTTTTGTGCCACTGGAAAAGGGGGCTTTGTTCGCAACCTGGCAACCCACGAAATTGTGGATCAAGTCTTGACAGTGCAAGAAGACTTTGGGCAGCGGGTCAGCAATATTGTGTTTATGGGCATGGGCGAACCGATGCTCAACACGGATAATGTCGTCGCCGCCATTCACAGCCTCAATCAAGATGTCGGCATTGGACAACGACTGATGACCGTTTCCACCGTTGGCCTTCCCGGTCACGTCAGGCGATTCGCCGAGCATCAACTGCAAGTCACGCTAGCCGTTAGCCTCCACGCATCCAACCAGGCACAGCGAGAAAGTCTGATTCCCAGCGCCCATCACTATGCTTTAAAAGATCTGCTAGCAGAGTGCCGAGACTATGTGCGGCTGACAGGGCGGCGGATTAGCTTTGAATACATCTTGCTGGCAGAACTCAACGATCGCCCCGAACATGCACAGGAGTTAGCGTCTCATCTACGCGGATTCCAAAGCCACGTCAATCTGATTCCTTACAATCCTATTCAAGAAGTGGATTATAAACGCCCGACTCCGCAGCGAGTCCAAGCATTTGTAGAGGAATTGAAAAAACGCCATATCGCCGTCAGCGTCCGCTATTCTCGTGGGCTAGAAGCCGATGCCGCCTGCGGTCAACTCCGCGCTTCAGCCTCAACCCCGCTAGCTATCGACTGAAGCCGTCGGAATATCTTCAGGCAAACGCGCACCCAACCGCAGGGAAGGCTCGTACCAAACTTGGCGATAGATTAGTTCTAATTCACTGCCTATCTTGGAAAAGTGATCCATTTGACGAGCCTGTAACGATATCAGGATGCGATAGGCGATAAACGCGAGGATTGCGACCACTAAGCCAGCGGCGATCGGGATCAGCGCATCACTCACTCGGTTCGTTGCTTTGGCGATGTCAATCGTTTGCTCAGAAATTGGTTGGACGCTGGTAAAAATCATCATCAAATTAGCGACGGTGCCCAACACGCCCAGCAGTGGGGCAAGCCCAATGATGCTTTCAAACCAGCGATCGCCCTTCCGCATGGGGGCAAACTCGCGATCTGCGGCTGATTGGAGTGCGAGGTGAAACGTGTCAGGGGTGGGATTGCTCAGCCGCAGGGGAGCGGATAAAAATCGACTGATGGCTAGATCGGAGGATTTTTCAGCGATCGCGCTGGCATCGTTCAGATCATACCGAGCGGCTTCCAATATCGTTCGGGCGGTACGGTTATTGCGGCGCAGCAAGCGAAACCAAAAGACCCCGCGCTCCAAAGCACAGGCAAGCGTTAAAACCGATAGCCCCACAATGGGAACCATCATCGATCCACCTTTCACCAAAAAATCAAACAGTCGCATGATGAATGGAACACACTTCTTAAGGGTTGATCAATAGGTAATCCTTCTGTCACAGTACCTGAGAGTTCCGCCTCCATCGTTAAGAAATGGTAAAAGAAGTCTTAAGTTTTTACTGAGACAAATTTTGAAAAGCCAGTAATCGTGCCAGGGCAAGCAGATTTGTGTTTGACGAGGGGGGCGCACCCGCGATCGCGTTTTGGCTTTT
>CASBQE010000406.1 GCA_949127665.1 Synechococcales cyanobacterium PMM_0083 | reverse complement strand
GAGTCGTGCGAAACTGAGGCAACTAGGGCACTCTATAAAAAGAGCCATAGGGTTATCTATTTCGTAGAAGTGTGAAGTGTTTGAACTCTTGCCCAATCTAAGTTAGTCTGAACCTGCTTTCGATCGCCACCCAGTGATTGTTCATACAGAGTTGCCAACGTTAAAATAGGCACCTGAAAGAGTCGGTAGAGCCGTTGATTTAAGATTTGACCTTTTCCACGCTTTCTCTATCATGCTTTCTATATTGATCTTTTGCAATCCAAAAATTGTTTGCCGGTGATGACCCTCATGGAAGACGAGATCCTGACAGCAGACCTCAAGGGGCAGCGCACCTTAGCAACCGTGGTGTTTACAGATTGCGTTGGCTTTAGTGCCAGGATGTCCGTCGATGAAGAGCATACCCTGGACTTGATTCGGCGGGATTTGGCGCTGATGGCGCGATTCTGTGAGCGGTTTGAAGGACGGGTTTTAAAGACCACGGGAGATGGGCTGCTGATGTGTTTTTCTAGTGCGGTTAAAGCGGTAGAATGCGCGATCGCAACCCAGCAAGCGATCGGGGCAACCGCCATTGTTCTGCCACCAAAAGACTATTTGATGCACCGAATCGGGATTCATCTCGCCGATATGTACATCACTGAAACGGATGTTATGGGGAATGGGGTGAATATTGCAGCCCGGTTGCAAACTGAAGCTGACCCCGGTGGAATTTGTATTTCCCAAACTGTCTATGAGGTAGCGAAGCATGGGCTAGAGTTTGATACGCAGTATTTAGGACCTCGTGAACTCAAAAATATTCGTGAGGTTGTTCCAGCCTACAAAATTCTGCTGACCCCAGAAGACGCGATCGCAGATCCATACGACGAAGCCGCGAAAAAGCTTGCCCAAAGCGTCAACTTAGCGCGGATTAAAAAACTGCTTTATTACGTCTGCAAAAATCGTTGGGAAACTGATGCCACCAAGCTTGATGCCATTCACCTAAAAGGGTTATTCCAAGAATTTTTAGGAATTGCATCCAATGTTGAGCAATTAAGCCAGCGGCTAGAAATTGCCATTAGAACGCTGAGCAAGCAAACTGAATATGCCCTCGTTGCCAAAGAGCTATTAGGTGAGGCACGCCGATTCTATTGCCCGACCCAGCCGAATCAGGAACCAGCCGCTCAAGATCTTGTTGTCAGTGATCAAACTAGGCTTCTACCTACGCCCGTTGCGGCAATGCCCCAGCGTAGCGAAATGCAGACGACTTATCAGCAGGTAGCGAAGAGTATCGATCGCAGCAATGATCCAGTTCGATTGAAAAAGCTACTTTTTTATATGTGCCGTCGCCAGTGGGAAAGTGATGTGACTCGGCTCAGCCAAGTTGATACCACCGCTCTAGTGCAAGAAATACACAGCGTCACAATAGACGGAAACCAACTCTGCCAAACGCTAGCGCGGTTTGTGCAAACGCTCAATAAATCGGCGGAGTACGAAGTGGTTGGTAATAGTCTAACCGCTCACTTTCTACCGCTTTATCCTGAACTTTCGGCAGCGATCGTTGAAAGCACCAAAACAGCGGAAACGCAATCAGCCACTGTCAATCAAGCCGATAATCAAGCCGATTTGTATCGTGATATTGCGGATCAGATTGAGCAAAGTTCATCGATGCTTCGCCTGAAGAAGTTGATTGTTTATGTTTGTGAAAATCAATGGATCAGCGATGCTGGGCAACTAGCCGAATTTGATACAGCAGTGCTGCTGAAGGAATTGCATACGATCGCTCCAACGATTGAGCGCCTGCAAACAGCGTTAGATGCAGTTGTGAAAACGTTAAGTAAGCGGACGGAGTATACTCTGGTTGCCCAAGAACTGATCAATTGCTTGGGTTTGATGTATGCAGAATCATCAGTCCTAGAGCGATCGCCCGTCGAACCCCAGCCATCGCCTCCCATCGCAAATCAGGAAGCGCCGATTCCTACCGATTCAGACCCGCCCTTGAAATCTGTCGCCAGTCTCTTTGATGTCCGGTTAGGGATTTTGAAATACACTAATCCGCTGCGAGCAAAAATTCTGGTCTTTTCCTCACTTCATTCTGACTTTACGTTTAGTCACGAAGACTGGCGCGATCTGAAAACGTATGAGTTGGATGGGTTGCTGCGTGAGTTGGTGCAGAATTTCCAAACCTACACTGATTTAGAAGCAGTGTTATACAGCACAGCCCGACGGCTGCCTGAGCCTGAGGCAGGAGTGCAAGCTGCTGACACTATTATCAAATGTGTACGAACTTTATATTTACACGGTAGTCCTGCGTCTATCTTGGGGAATGGTGACCAAGCGACCCGGATCACGTTAGACGATTTTGAGGAATCGACCCAAGGCTTAACGATGCCAGAAGCCGAGTTTGGGCAAACTCAACAGTTAACTCCATCGGGGCGATCGCCAGACAGTTCAGAATCTCAGGCTAACTCTACTCGGTTGCTGTCAATTGCGGATGATCACTCAGCAAAAACGGGCATCTTTAATGGTCAGGATTAGTGCTTTCTGCCCATCTACTGCCACACTGGATTACAAGAAGATAAACCCGGTTGATTTTCATGGATGCCAGTGAGTTACTACAGCGCTATGATTCTGGTACTACAGACTTCCAAGGAGAAAATCTGTGCGGTGTGGATTTAGACAGTGCCGATCTGATTGGGATAGATTTTACAGATTGCGATCTGCGAGGAGCCAGTTTTGTATTGGCGTATCTGAATCGGGCAAACCTCAGCCGCGCTGATCTGTCGGGTGCGCGGCTGTGTGGAGCCAATTTGAGTCAAGCGGCTCTACTCTCAACGAACTTGCGCGATACTGATTTGCATGGTGCAATTTTTTATGCTGCTGATTTGCGCGGAGCCGATATCACGCTGGCAAACTTGTTAGATGCAAACTTAATTAGCGCGGATCTGCGCAACGTTAACTTGAGCGGCGCAAATCTCCGGGGTGCTTGCTTGCGGGGTGCCAATCTCCGCTATGAGAAACGCTGCTATGAAGGTGCAAATCTCCGGGGTGCCGATCTCCGCAATACCGATCTGCGCGGCGCAAATTTAACCGGTGCAGACTTGAGCAAAGCCGATTTGAGCGAGGCAAACTTGAGTGAGGCAAGTCTGCGTGAGGTGAATTTAACGGGTGCTATTTTGGATGGCGCAGAGCTAAAAGGCACATTTTTGACGGATGCCATTCTGATAGAAACGAGCTTTCGACAAGCCGTGATGGTGAACGTCAAGTTAGAACGGGCAGATCTGACTGGCTCGGATCTGACTGGATGCAACTTAAATGATGCTAATTTAACATCGGCAATTTTGGCGAAGGTAAAATGCACGCAAGCAACCATGCAGCGATCGCGCTTTAACCGAGCCGATCTCAGCCGTGCTGATTTGCGGGGAGTCAATCTCAGAGAAACAACTTTTATCGAAGCCTATTTGGGTAGAGCCGATTTGCGGGGGGCAAACCTAACGGATGCGAACTTGGCAAAAGCAGAATTGAGCAGTGCCAACCTCACCGGAGCTATTCTACGCGGGGCAACTATGCCCGATGGCTCAAGCCACGAGTGATCTCAAGAACGGGAACTCCAACGCAGACAAAATTGTCTAGAGTTTTCAACTGTTGTGGCTATTCATGCCTCGCAAGAAAAATCTTTTCAGGCGATCGCACAACACAGGGCTAGCTATCTTGTTGTAAACTGCACAAGCGCAAACTTTATGTTTTCTTGATGTTCACATCGCAACAGCATAATTTACTATCTACTCCCACCGGGGCGCTTCAAGTGTCTAGAAAGCCGCTCTGGTTTGGCGCTCGCGAAGGCAATTATGCTAGCCCAAAGCCGTTGTATCCAGTGCTGTTCTCGCTAGTGGTGCCAACCTACAACGAAGGTAGTAATATTTATGCGATCGTGCAGCGGTTAAGCGATCTTTTAGATGAAGCGTTGCCGAATGCCTACGAGCTAATCATCGTGGATGATGATAGTCCTGACCACACTTGGGAACAGGCAGAATCGCTGATTGCAGAGTATCCCAATCTGCGCGTCATGCGTCGCCAGCACGAGCGAGGCTTATCTACGGCGGTGATTCGGGGCTGGCAAGCAGCCCAAGGAGAAATTCTGGGTGTGATTGATGGAGATTTACAACATCCGCCTGAAGCGCTGCTGCAACTGCTGACGGCAATGGAGCAGGGAGCCGATCTTGCGGTTGCCAGTCGTCATGTGGATGGTGGCGGTGTGAGTAGCTGGAGCGCTAGCCGCCGATTTTTGTCTCGTGGGGCGCAACTGCTGGGGTTGGTGCTGTTGCCACAGGTGGTCAGTCGGGTTTCCGATCCGATGAGTGGCTATTTTCTGGTGCGACGGGGCGCGATCGCCGGAGAACTGCTTGATCCAGTGGGCTATAAGATTTTGATTGAGGTGTTGGGACGGGGCGCGATCGAAGACATCGCTGAAGTGGGCTATGTGTTTCAAGAGCGCGAAGCGGGGGAAAGCAAAGTCACTTGGAAGCAGTATTTTGATTATTTACGGCATTTGCTCAGGTTGCGAATTTCTTCGGGTCGGCTGGGTCGGTTGGGTCGCAAGCTCAATTTTCCAGTGGAGCGCTTCCTCAAGTTTGGGGTGGTTGGTCTCAGTGGCTTAGCGGTAGACATGACTACGTTCTATTTGCTGTTTGGGGTGCTGGGCTTCGGGCTGACTCGCAGTGCGATTTTCGCAGCGGAACTCGCCATTTTGAATAACTTTATTTGGAACGATCGCTGGACTTTTGGCGATCTCTCTCAACAGCAGCCTCAGAAACGTTTGGTAATTAAGCGGTTTTTGAAATTTAATATCGTTTGCACCATGGGGCTGATTTTGAATGTGCTGCTGCTGAACCTATTTGTTAATTGGCTACACGTTAATCCCTATGTAGGGAAGCTAATGGCGATCGCCATTGTCACTCTGTGGAACTTTTGGATCAACCTCAAACTAAGCTGGCGCGTGACTCAAGTGAAGTAAATTTAGCTTGGTTCTCAATTTTTCAAAGTCATAAGCTAATGTGGATTGAAGGAGCCGTAAAGAGAGCTAAGGAACAAGGGATTATCCTTGCGCCAACTACTAGCAAAGGCAAGTAAGGAAAGCGATCGCGATGGTAGCGGCAATTGCAAAATTCAAAGTTGACGACTATCACCGCATGATCGACGCGGGAATTTTGGATGGGCGCAACGTTGAGCTATTAGCAGGGGTGATCACTGAAATGGCTCCACAGGGGACATCGCACGCTTACTATAGCGATGAGTCAGGTGATTATTTGTCTGAGGTGTTAGGCGATCGGGCAAAAATCAGAGAAGCTAAACCAATCACTTTGGGTGATAGCTCAGAGCCAGAGCCAGACATTGCCATAGTGCAGCCGCTAGGCTCCGTCTACTTGCAGCAGCATCCTTATGCGGGGAATGTCTTTTGGCTGATTGAGTATTCAGATTCAAGCTTAGCCAAGGATTTAGGAACCAAAACCAAAATCTACGCATCGGCGGGAATTCAGGAATACTGGGTGGTCAACATCCAGGAAGGAGTATTAATCGTGTTTCGTTCACCAAACGATGGCGAGTACCGCTCCGAGCAAACTTTATCAGGAGGCGCGATCTCACCCGTGGCGTTCCCTGACTTATCGATTTCGGTAAGCCGAATTATTGGAAAGTAATCGCTCAATAATCGGGTCAACGTTAGGGTAAGTCACCGCGATTTCATGTCTGAGATCGCATTTCTCGCCATGGACGCGATCGCCTGATCGGTTGCCTTGGGCAGGTGATAGTACTTGCCTCCGGCACTCTTTGCCAGTTCTTTGGCGAATCCCGTAGAAATAAACTTGTTTTCCGTGTCGATCACCAGTAGCTGAAACCCGATCGCCCGAATTTTCCCTGCAATATTCAGCAGTTCTGCTTTGATGTCGGGCTTTTCGCCTTCCTCCATCGGTTCTCCCAGCGATCGCGCCAAGGGAATATTGCCGCGCCCATCGGTAATCGCCACAATCACCACCTGCCCAATATCGCCCGATTGCTGCGCGTTCATGCCGACTCGCACCGCTTGGGTCAATCCATGTGCCAACGGTGATCCGCCGCCACACGCCATGCGATCCAGCCTCCGTTTTGCCGCTTCAATCGATCTCGTGGGGGGCAGCAACACCTCTGCCTTTTCGCCCCGAAATGGAATTAGGGAAACCTGATCGCGGTTTTGGTAAGCTTCCGTCAGCAATCGCAACACGGCTCCCTTTGCCGAGTTCATCCGGTTTAACGCCATTGAACCGGAGGCATCGACCACAAACACCACCAACGCCCCGGCTTTGCGGGCAAGCCGTTTGGCGCGAATGTCGGCTTGTTCGACAAACACTCGTTTTTGAGGTGCAGAATATGAGGTGCGGGGTACGAGGTTCAGATCTTCATTCCTGACTTGTGCATCCTGACTGCGCTGGCGACGAGATTTTTGGTAGGGAGCAGCGGCTCTGAGGGTGGCATCTACGGCGACGCGCCGCACTTTTCCTTTGGGCAACACGGGTTTGATATACCGTCCGCGATCATCGGAAAAAATGGTGGTGCGGCTGCCTGACTTACCGCGCTTGGTTGCCATCTGGGCAAAATAAAGCACTTCTGGATCTAAAATCACCCCTTCTGGGTCAAACACAAATTCTTGTGGAACGCTGTTTGGCTCCTCTGGCTCTTGATCTTCTTCATTGTCTTTGTCTTCCTCATCTTTGTCTTCCTGATCTTCTTTGCCCTCTTCGTCTTCTTGCTCCTGCTCCGACTGATCCTGTGGTGATGGTGGCGGCGGTGGCGGCGGCGGTGCGTCTTCGGGTGGGGTTTGCACGATCGTCGATCGCGGAATGATCACCAGTTCCACAGCACGGCGCAAATCTTCGGCGCTGACATCGGTGCGTCCTTCCAAGGCAGCATGGGCTTTGGCAACCCGCACGGCAAACAGTTCGGCTCGGTGCCCTTGCACGCCGCCTCGGAGAGCTTCCGTCACCAAATATTCAATCTGCTCCGGCTTAATCCGCACGTCCTTCAGCCATTCCCGCGCCAAAATAATCTGGGTTCGCAGAGAATCCAGATCGTCAGCGTATTGGCTCAAAAACTCTTGGGTATTGTTGGCATACTCGGTTGCCTGCTCCACTGCCAACACGCGATCGCCGATCTCCAGTACCCCATCCGCAGACAGTGCGATCGCAATCCGATCCAGCAAATGTTCGCGCAGATCCCCTTCTTCCGGGTTGTAAGTGGCAATCAGCAGCGGCTTACAGGGATGACGAAAGCTAATGCCTTCCCGCTCAATCTGGTTCCAGCCATCCGTTAACACCGACAGCAGCAGATTAGAAATCTGGTCATCCAGCAGATTGATCTCATCGACGTACAGTACGCCTCGGTGCGATTCAGCCAGCAATCCTGGCTGAAATACCGTCTCGCCGCGCTTAATTGACTGCGCCACATCCACTGATCCCAGCAGCCGATCCTCGGTGATGCCTAAAGGAATTTGGATAAACGGCGTAGGGATGATTTGAGTGGGGAGTGAGGGGGTGGGAGTAAGGGAGTTTTGAGTTTTGAGTTTTGAGTTTTGAGTTATTGTTGTCTCCATTTCGCCATTCGCCATTCGCCGTTCGCCATTCGCCATTTCCAATTCGATCGCGCCATCATCCCATTCACTGGGCAGGTCGGGGTTGCAGTTGAGCGAGTTTTGCACAATTTCGATCGGCGGCAGCAAGGCATGAAGGGCGCGTGCCATGACCGATTTTGCAGTGCCTCGCCGTCCGGCAATGACCACGCCGCCCAAACCGGGATCTATCGCTGCCAACAACAACGCGGTTTTGATAGCGTCTTGCCCAACGACAGCAGCGAGAGGAAAAGCGGTGATTGCAGGGCTAAGAACAGACATGAAAACCTTTTGAATGGGCTGCTAATCTCAGCATACCAATAGATTGTGATGCCACAAGTCCTTGGTGGAAAAGAACCAAGAGCCAATGGGTGATCTGCGGTGGGCAAAGCCCAGTCGAAGGCGATCGCCTACCCCAATCTGGATGAGTGTCAGTCTTACTTTTCAAGCTTAAGCCGATGTAACAGTCTATGAGTCAGACTATGAGTCAGAATCAGTACAAGTGGAAATCCTGAGCATTGCTTTCAATTGACCCAAGCTTCATGATTCGGGAGTTGCGATATGTCGAGATTGCTAGTGACGCAGTATCAGGCGGAAGTCGAAAAGATTGTCCGCTATGGCGGTTCCAAAAAGGAAACCAGCATTCGCAATGCCTTTGAGCGCTTGCTGAATGACTACTGTAAGCCGCGCAACTATCTGCTGATTCCGGAACTGGACTTTAAGACCAAGTTCAACACAACGGTTTTTCCCGATGGCACGGTCAAGGATGCCATTCGGCTAGAGCAT
>CASBQE010000405.1 GCA_949127665.1 Synechococcales cyanobacterium PMM_0083 | reverse complement strand
GCGCGCCAAACCTCGGTGGTAGAAGAGTTGGTCGCGCCAGAGGATGAAGCATTCTTGTTTGTGGCACCTTCTTCAGTCGAAGTATTGCTAGTAGAACAGATTTGCAATGCCGCCGGCGATCGCCCGATCATTCTGTTCAATCCTCGATTAGAAGACGTGGGCACCGTCGGAATTGGCTACACCGCACGTAAATTAAGATCGCGCTTTTTGAATACGATCGAGCCTTGCTATTTCCTAAAGCTGCTAGATGGGGCGGCGTTGCTCCGATGCTATCCCTCGACCTGGCAAGTGTGGGCTGGCACGAACGAAGACTATACCCTGATTGCAGAAGAGCCGCTCAAGCCTAGCTTAGAACGGTTGGATGAAATCTTTACGCAAAACAGTGCAGTTCAACCCTCCCGCCCCAAAAGTATGTTCGCAGGATTAGAACGTCTTTTAAAGGCTCTACGCCAATAACTTGATGACGTTCAATTTATCTGAAGGCACTTAACTTTTCGTTCTTCACTAAAGGGAAATAAGCCAGTAAAGTCTTAGTAAAGTTGATCAGGCTAACTGTAATGTTTAAGCGGTTTGGTGAGAGCGGCAAGGGAAATCGGGGCATAATAGATAAAGTGATTTACATCACTACGTCGGTATTCGTAAGTTAAATTGCAGATGCCGCACTAGTGCAGTACTGTTAACGATGTTAAAAGGCGATCGCATGACCCAAGCTCGTCATCGGCGGATTATCATAGGCGACGTTCATGGGCATTACCGGGCATTGATGACGCTGCTTGACGCGATCGCGCCCAATAGCCTAGATAAAGTCTACTTTTTAGGCGATTTGATCGATCGAGGACCCGATAGCGCCGACGTAGTTAGCCTAGTGCGGCAGCATCGCTACACCTGCTTGCTAGGTAACCATGAACAACTTATGCTCGATTCCTATCCCAACGGTCGCCCGTTTACACCTGCCCTACAAGCCTGGTTGTATAGCGGTGGACGAGCAACGATTGCCAGCTATAGCGACGCTGGAGATCTGTTTCAAGAACATCTTGCCTGGATGAGAACGTTGCCATCTCATCTGGACTTAGGCGATATTTGGTTAGTTCATGCAGGGGTTCATCCATTACTTCCAATCGAGTCACAAAGTCTTCAAGAATTTTGTTGGATTCGAGATGAGTTCCATAGCAGTTCCGAACCCTACTTTGCCGATAAGTTAATCATCACAGGGCACACCATTACTTTTACACTACCCAAAGTAGAACCTGGAGAATTGGCTCAAGGCTGCGGCTGGTTAGATATTGATACTGGAGCATACCATCCCAAAAGCGGTTGGTTGACTGGTTTAGATATCACGAACCGCGAAGTCTATCAAGTCAATGTTTTCACCGGAGCCAAACGCAAGTTGCCGTTGGATGAAGTGATGACTCGAATTGAACCCACACAAGTTTTAGCGCATCGTCAAGCATTACCGAATCGCGGCTAAGGATCGTGGATCAAATAAGGTGTAATTCTTCTGTAGGATGCGTTATAGCGATCGCTCAACAAATCCTACAAAATTCGATGTTATTTAATTCTCATTCCTAAGCAATGGCAGATGTAGGTAATTTGAGACATCTCCCAATTTTATTCAGTTCGCTTGGAATGCCTAAGGCAAGCTTCTATTAGGATAGCTTCAGCCTGGTTGGTATCTAACATGGCTAGCTGCTCATTCGCGATCGCCTTACCATAGGGCTTAGGTAGATGAAACTGTAGTTGTCACAAACGCGAGGGTTTAGGATTGGGCGCTCAAACGATTGAAGAACAGGCGTGGGAAGCGCTTGAAAAAACGATTATTTATCATCAAGGCAAACCTGTTGGCACCGTTGCCGCCCGTGATCCAGACACTGCCGCATTGAATTACGATCAGTGCTTCATTCGAGACTTTGTTTCGGCTGGGCTGCTGTTTTTAATCAAAGGGGAACCAGAGATTGTTCGCAATTTTTTAGAAGAAACCCTTAAACTACAGCCAAAAACCGGACAGTTGGATTGTTCTAAACCCAGCCGAGGCTTGATGCCAGCCAGTTTCAAAATAGAGACGATCAACGGACGAGAATATGTGCGGGCAGATTTTGGCGACCACGCGATTGGGCGAGTGGCACCCGCAGATGCCTGCCTGTGGTGGATCTTTTTGCTTAGAGCCTACGCGATCGCCACCGAAGACATGGAACTCGTGCATCGCTCGGATTTTCAAGAAGGCATTCGCGTCATCTTGGAGCTTTGCCTTGTCACCCGATTTGACATGTACCCAATGGTATTAGTGCCCGATGCTGCCAGCATGATCGATCGCCGCATGGGGCTATATGGGCATCCCTTAGATATTCAATCTTTGTTTTATGTATCGCTGCGCGCCAGCTTAGAACTGTTGCTGCCCAACCAATCCAACCAGCGGATTATTCAAGCGGTGCAGGCGCGACTGGAACCCTTGACCACACAACTGCGAGAAGACTACTGGCTCGATACTGAGCGCTTGAATGAGATTTATCGCTATCGGGTGGAAGAATATGGGGAAGGGGCACTGAATCAGTTCAATATTTTTTCCGATTCAATTCCTTTTTACAAACTGGCAAAATGGCTACCCGAAGCAGGCGGTTACCTGGCGGGTAATCTGGGTCCTTCTCAACTAGACTGCCGCTTTTTTGCGATCGGCAACTTGATGGCGATTATTTCTTCCCTGGCAGACGAGGAACAATCGCACAAAATTTTGAATGTGATTGAACTGCGCTGGAGCGATTTGGTCAGCCACATGCCGATGAAGCTATGCTATCCAGCCCTGGAAGATGCAGATTGGCGGATTGTTACGGGAGCCGATCCCAAGAATCGCCCTTGGTCTTATCACAATGGCGGCAGTTGGCCCGTGTTGCTGTGGATGTTGACGGCTGCCGCGCGCAAAATGGGTCGGGCAGAGTTGGCGCACCACGCGATCGCGGTTGCCGAACGTCGCCTGGTACAGGATCAATGGCCTGAATACTATGATGCGCCCGATGCTCGACTGATTGGCAAAGAATCGCGGAGGTATCAAACCTGGACATTGACCGGATATTTATTAGCGAAAGAGTTAATTGCCGACCCTAGCCACCTGAAGCTAATCACGTTCAGCTATGGGGGAGTTCTTTAAACGTCGTTGTAAGCTGATAAGCATCCAAATTGCAGAGGCAAGGGGCTTAAGCCGCTTGTTCGCAGAGATTTTTAAGTTTCTCAGGTTTCAACTTAAATGACGCTTAGCTTAGTGAGTTGGGTTTAACAGAACGTTTCCCCTTAAAAAGAGCGGTAATCAGCCAGCAATTTTGGCAGATAGTCAAAGCCATCCACGCCGATGATTTGCAAAAACTGCGGACGATATTTTGTCAGAATTGCCTGGAATGCCTCGGCTCCCATTTGTCCGTTCAGAATGCTAAGAATTCCAGCGGGTTGTCGCCATTGCCGAGAGCCGATCTGGTTCAGCAAATACATCCCTAAACAGCCCGTGTAAATCGCCAATTCAGCGTTGCCCAAACCGCGATGAGCTTCTGCCAGATAGGTGCAGTTTAATCCTTGGAGGGATAAGTCGCCGATCGCTTGAGCAATTTGCATTCCTTTTTCCAATGATGCGATCGCCTCTGGATATTGCTCCAGCATCACCTGGGCAATGCCCAAACTATTGGTGCAAAGCGCCTGACTGGGCACATCGCCTTCCTGTTCAGACAGCCGCAATCCCCGCTGCAAATACTCCAAAACCTGTTCGTACTGATCTGCATCTAGAGCGGTCTCTGACTGACCTTGAGCCACCGTAGTGCTGCCCAGGTTCGTCAGGGCATTGGCTTCACCCAGGCGATCGCCCGTTTGTCGTGCCAAAATTAGCGCCCGCTGGCTGGTATCGATCGCAGAACTATATTCACTTTGCATCACCCAGGCACGGCTGAGATGGTTCAGGTTGGCAATTTCACAGCGGCGATCGCCCGATTCTCGCGCAATTTC
>CASBQE010000404.1 GCA_949127665.1 Synechococcales cyanobacterium PMM_0083 | reverse complement strand
TGTGGCGCGATCGCGTTCATCGCGGGTTTAGTCTGGTTTTATCTGGCAACTCAGGTGATTTTGCCGCATTTCCAATCGGCTGGCGTGTTGGGGCTATCGCTCTATGCTGAATTGGGCAACTCCATTCCCGAAATTGCCTTAAATCTGGTGCTAAAGCCGGATGTGGTTTTGCGGCGAGTGCTGACCTTCAACAACCTCGGCTATCTGGTAATTCTGTTTGCTCCCTTGGCATGGGGCTTGACTCCACGCCATTTTGCGCCGATGGTGGCGGCAATTCCGCAATTGGCGATGAATCTGCTGTCTGAGAAGGAGGTGCAAAAGAACTTAGTGCATCAATATTCCCTGCCAATTTTGCCGTTCATGCTGCTAGTGATGATTGCTTCTTTAGCAGCAGGCGACGCTTGGATTCAGCGCCCCAAACCTATCGTACTGTGGTCGCTGGTTGCATTTATGGCGCTGGGTCAGTGGCATTTATTTGGGACTCGCTACCTGAGTAAGCTGAGTACTTGGCAGGCAACTCGCAGCGCGATCGCCCACATTACCACCCAAGATTCTGTTTTAGCCCCAGCCGCTCTACTGCCCCATTTAAGCCATCGTTCTGGGATTAATGTCGTCACAGCAAAGGGCGTGAAGTTAGAAAACTATCACTATTTGCTATTCAATCAGCGCCACCCTGGAGGCTTGAGTACGCCTGAAATTGTGTTGGAGTTAGTCAATCAGGCAAAGAAAAGCCCTTGCTTTCAGCTTGATTTTCAGCAAGATGATGTTTTTCTGTTTCAAAATAGGTGTGGGATGAAATGATTGAGTCTCACTGGATTGCCAAGCGCAGTTTGCTTTACCCGATTTTGGCGATCGCGGTTTGGGTGCAGCATGGGTTACTGTGGCTGTGGATCGTCCACAAACAAGGTACATCTTGGCTAACGCTGCTGAACCACTGGGATGCAGAACATTACACCATCATTGCCACTCTGGGCTATCAAGGGGCAAACTGGGTTTTTTTTCCGCTCTATCCTTTGCTCGTTCGAGGGTGGGCAGCGGTAACGGGATTATTAGCGGTGCCTCAAGTTGCAGGCACACTGCTATCGTCGTTGATTTTTCTAGGCTGGCTGGCAGTGGTGGTTTGGTTGCAATCCTCACCCAAAAATTCTGAGGCAATCCAAGCGGGTTTACTGCCTAATACAATTTGGGGGTGGCTGCTGTTTTTGTACTCGCCGGGATCGTTCATCTTTCACTCGCACCATACCGAATCGCTGTTTCTGCTCCTGTCCTATCTTGCGTTTGCCGCTGCCGTTTTCTGCAAGCCCAGAATGGCAACGATCGCGGCTGGGCTGGCTGGATTGACCCGCAATCAGGGACTTTTTGTGATCCTTTGCGTCGCGCTAATCATTGCGGCTCACCAGCGCGATCGCGCCACTCAACTGCGCCGTTTTACCTTCGTTTGCTTGGGTGGCATGGCGATCATGCTGCTGTTTCCGCTGTATCAATATTGGCAAACGGGCAATCCGTGGCAATCGGTGCAAGCGCGGTCAAACTGGAGCCATGCCACATCTTGGTTTTCCATGCTGCAAACGCTGTGGTTTGGCAACCCCTGGCAAAATACAAGCTTGGGTTCCCTGCTGCATCATGCGGTTTATGGGCTGCTGATTGGCGGAACCGTATTGCTGTGGCGGGTTTCTCGTCCCATGGCTCTCTACACGGCTTTATCGTTGGGTGTGATGCTGCAACAGGGCGAGTTGATTAACACGTTTCGCTATGGTGCGGTGTTGTTTTCAGTATGGTTTGTGTTGGGCGATCGCTTAGCCCGTTTGCCCACCTGGATCAAAATTGGCTCCCTAGCGCTGATGGTTGCCCTGAATTATTCGGTGACTTGGAGCTATGCGATCAGCAGATGGTCTTATTGAGGGAGAACTGCTGGATTACCGATAGGAAGACTATTCGGCACCTCGAAAAATCCGAAAATGAGTGTCTCAAATCGAGAAAGAGATGAGATCATAAAGTGGCGCATGTTAGGGTTGTTCGTCAATTGACATATCAGATATGTCAATCGATTGCTGAATTACGGTCTTGATTGGCTCTATTGTCTTGGTCGGTTTAATTGGCTGCTGAGCCACAGGTGCAACTGCCCGAATCACTAAGCGATCGTCCTGCTGCAACATGACATCTTGACCGCGATCGCCTGTTTGGGCATTTGCCAAATTCACTCGAATTACTTTTGGTTTGCCGTTGTCACCCATTCGATGGATTTCTACCTGCTGTAAATCTGCGGTGACAAGGCTACCCCCTGCTTGGCGAATGGCATTATACACGGTGGGTCGCTTATTCTCACGCGCAATTCGCACATCATTCAGCGCGGCAAGAGAATAGGCACCAGGGCGAACGACTTCGCCGCTAACTTGAATGCTCGTGACGATAGTGGTAGGTTCAGTTTGGATTAGCCCCCGATAAATAAAGGCGGCGGCTTCTGCGCGAGAAGGCGCATGGTTTAATGCCGTTCTCAAGCTGTTATAGGTCACAGATGACGGAGGATTGCCTTGAAAGGCAAGTTGAGCCAGTGTAGAAAACTCTGTTTCTGTAACCGCTTGGTCGGGGCGGAACCTGCCATCAGGGAAACCCTGCACCACGCCGCGAGAGACTAATGCTTCGATGTAGTATTCTGCCCAGTGACCCATAATGTCATTTCGAGAAAGCGGCACGGAGAATGGCGGCTTCTCTTGTTGTAAGCGGCTAATTAGTGCGCGTGAAGAAATGGCTTCAGGTGGGGCAGCATTTCTATTGAGTTGAGGGCGAAATGAGCTGGCGGCAATCAAAGGCGTAGGCGATCGCTCTGTTTGGGAAACCATTACAGTTGGATTCTTGGGCGGCGTTAACTTTTCCGGCTTTGAGATCGCGCTCTTGCTATTTAAAGGTGCAGTCTGCTTGTGTTGAATTGCGTCTTGCTCGTCATCAGGTGGGCGATTCGTGAAACTATCCCTAAGGGAATCGCCATTTTCAGTTTGCAATCCTTGAATGGCATTATAAAAAAATAACCCCGCAAGAGAGGTTAGGGTAGTCGCGGTAATAACATTGGCAACGCTCATAGGCTGTATCCGTGACAACGTGGAAACTCCAGCAAACTGCTGGCAGTCACTAACGGATACAGCGTTTCGACGCTCCATCAGGAAAATCTAGAGAAACCCATTGTTGAAGCGCCTAGATTAAGCGACTGGATGGGCAACCTTTTCTTCAACTTTAACAGTCGTATCTTCCCGCAAAAATTCTACGACTTGGGCTTCAATTTCACGGCGAACAATTTCACGATATTCGACAAAGTGTTCAATCTGGGCACAGGTTGAAAGATAGCTGCTCAAACCGCCTCGGTTGTGGCGATACATTCCCCATAAATAGCGCCAAAACATCCACCGAGTATCGCGGATAAACCCTTGCCGCCAAAAGATAATGGCGATCGCTTTCAGGGCTACCAAATCAATTTTTTTCTGAGCAACTTTACCCTTTTTCGGGTAATTGGCTTCACTCAGCAGCATGAAATGGCGATAAGTGCGCGATAGAAACTTCTTAGGTTCATATAGTTCCCAGAACGCTTCGACAAACTCATGGGCAATGTCTTCTAAGGGACGAGTAGGCACGAAGTTCATCAATGCCGTTTGGTTACCAGAAGTCGATTCGCCGCTCAGTCGCCCTTCTTTGATCAAACGGTGCCACAGAGCGGTGTCGGGTAGCGCTTGCAGCATACTGAATAGCGCCGTTGGAATTGTGGTTTCTTCGACAAATTTCACAATTCGGTTGCCAGCACCCGCTTTTTCACCATCAAACCCGATGATGAATCCAGCCATCACCCTTAAGCCAGAACGGGCAATATTCTTGACCGCATCGCTGAGCGGATCGCGTGTGTTTTGAAACTTTTGGGTCATGGCAAGGCTGTCTTCATCCGGGGTTTCAATTCCTAAAAACACCGAGCCAAAGTTGCAAGCGACCATCATATCCATCAGTTCTTGGTCTTGTGCCAAATCTACCGATGCTTCAGTGGCAAAGGAGAACGGAAAAGCGTGTTCTACCATCCAAGGCTGCATCTGCTTCAAAAACAGCTTGACGTTGCGCTTGTTGCCAATAAAGTTGTCATCCACCATAAAGATGCTGCGTCGCCAGCCCAAATCGTAGAGATATTGGAGTTCGGCAAGAATCTGCTCTGGGGCTTTGGTGCGAGGTTTTCGACCATACAGCACGATAATGTCGCAGAATTCGCATTGAAAGGGGCAGCCCCGCGAAAACTGAACAGACATTTCAGCGTAGGCTTCCATTTGCAACAAATCAAAGCGGGGCACGGGAGTGCCTGTCACATCGGGCTTTTCGCCGCCTGACCGGAAAACGCCCGACCGATCGCCCCGTGCGATCGCCTCCACAAACATCGGCAGGGTAATTTCCCCTTCATCCAAAATCATGTAGTCTGCGCCAGCACCCTTCGCTTCGTCTGGCAGTGCCGTGGGATAAGGACCGCCCACTGCCACTGGCTTACCGCGCCGCCCGCACTCACGAATTTGAGCCAACAAATCGTCTTTCTGCACGATCATCGCAGACATGATCACCAGTTCGGACCAGTTCCACTCCGCTTCCGTGGCTTCCCGAACATTGAGATCGACCAGCTTGAAATTCCACTCTTGGGGCAAAATTGCTGCAACCGTTATCAGCCCAAGTGGGGGCAACATCGCTTTTCGGTTGAGCAGTGCTAGCGTTTTTTCAAACGACCAAAAGCTTTTGGGAAACCGAGGATATAGGAGTAAAACGTTCATTGAAACTCACACGTAGGATTAGGAGTTGCTAAAGTACCGTGACAATTGGTTCGGTACGATCAGTCCATTATGGCACTGGATTTAGTCTGTCATGACCTAGATGAAACTGACTAAGACGATAGCAAGAAGTTCCTGTCATCGTTATCATCTAGTGCATTTTGTCTATCATGACTCTGGTTCATAATGTCATGACAATCGTTAAATTGGCTACGAATCTACAGAATTTTTCTAGGACATCCAGCAAATGCTACGGAATTTTTCAAGTTATGTAAAATCCCGTCATTTACGCGAAACCTAATTGTGATAGGGTTTACAGGTATCTCGGCTTTGTTCTGGTGGTCGCTGTATGACGACAATTTGGGAAATAGATTTTTACTCTCGTCCGATTTTGGATGAAGATGGAAAAAAAATTTGGGAAGTGCTGGTTTGTGAGAGTCCCGTTGATATCCAAGCGGAGCCGGATGAACTGTTTCGCTATGCCGAATACTGCTCCAATAGTGAGGTTAATTCGGTCAGGCTAAAGGAAGTGTTGTCAAACGCGATCGCCCAAGCTCCCAACTCGCCGGATAAAATCCGCTTTTTCCGGCAGGCCATGAACAACATGATCACCAAAGCCTGCGATGATCTGGGAGTTCCCGCAACGATGAGTCGGCGTACCTATGCCTTGATGCAATGGATGCAGCAGCGACTTGAGCAAGAATATCCCAAGCAGCCCGGATTTCAGCCGGGAGCCAACCCTACTGTTAGTTTTGGGACTACGCTTGCTCGCTCTTTACCGGATGCCTTACAAGGGCAAAAGTGGGCGTTGGTGACCCTGCCAGCTCTTGCTTTTGATGACTTGAGTGACTGGGATGTTGGGTTTGGCGAATCTTTTCCCCTGAGTTTGATAGGGCTGACGGCAGATGCGGTTATTCCGGGGTTGGTGATTTTTTCTGATCGAGCAACTCCCCTGGCGGCGTGGATGTCTGGGCTGGAGTTGGGGTATTTCAAATTTGACTTAGAACCGCCTCGATTGCTGCTAGAAACTGGGGTGAGCGATCGCTGGATTCTTGCCGATTTGGTCAATGCCAGTCTCCAAGCTGAAGCGACCAACTTTGAAACCGCAAAACGGCAGGCAAAGGGAGTTCACTTTTTAGCCGTGCAGTCTTCACCCGATGTAGAAACCTTTGCTGGATTCTGGCTATTGCAGGAGTCCAATTTGGCGTAAGTTGATGATAGTCGTGAATTGTTGAGTCGGTTGGCTGCTGACCGCCTCTAAGCACCATGCAGACTAATCGCTAATTGCCATTGATTGAATACTATGGATTCGCAGGATTTGCAGAAACAAACGCTGGCAGAGCAACTGCTTGAGTTGGCGATCAAGTCGGGTGCTGAGGCTGCGGAAGTCTTTCAAGCGCAATCTTTGTCTCGTCCGGTTTTTTTTGAAGCAAATCGGTTAAAGCAGCTAGAAAGCGCCCAGGCAGAGGGAGTAGCACTGCGGTTGTGGCGACAGGGTTGCCCTGGTTTAGCGGTTGCCTACGGTCCTGTGGAGCCGCACGACTTGGTGACACGGGCACTGGCATTGAGCGAATTAAATGAGCCAGAAACCATTGAACTGGCAGACGCAACCCAGGTGGATTACCCTGACATGGGAGAAGCGGTATCGGTGGAACAACTGGTGGAATGGGGCAAACAGGCGATCGCCCTGGTGCGCGATGCCTATCCTGATGTGCTGTGTGAAGCGGAATGGGAATGTGAGGCTGAAACCACCCGGTTGATTACATCTCAAGGCTTAGACTGTGGCTACACCGACACGACGCTGAGCGTTTCACTATCGGCTGAATGGGTACGTGGGGATGATTTCTTAAGCATCTATGATGGGCAAACTCAGCGCGATCGCTTAGATCCTGATGCACTGGTCGAGCAGATTTTACAGCGATTGCATTGGGCGACCGACAATACCCAAACTGTCAGTGGACGGATGCCGATCTTATTTACCTCAAAAGCAGCCGATATGTTGTGGGGCACGGTGCAGGCAGCGTTGAACGGGAAGCAAGTGATTGAGGGCGCTTCACCTTGGAGCGATCGCCTCAACCAGATTGTCACCTCTAAAGACTTAACCCTTTCTCAACATCCTGATCGGGGTCCTTTTAGCTGCCCGTTTGATGATGAGGGCACTCCCACTCGACCGATCACCTTGATTGACAGCGGCGTTTTGAAGCTGTTTTATGTCGATCGCACCACCGGACGCACTCTTGGCAGCGGCACCACGGGCAATGGCTTTCGTCCCGGCTTGGGCAGCTATCCGACACCGGGATTGTTTAACCTGATTGTGGAATCGGCAGCCACGCGATCGCCCACTGCAAAATCGTTAGATCAGCTAATCGCCAGTTTGGATGACGGCATTATTGTGGATCAAATGCTGGGCGGTGGAGCCGGAATTTCGGGCGAGTTTTCCATCAATGTGGATTTGGGCTATCGAGTCAAACATGGCGAAATTTTAGGGCGCGTCAAAGACACGATGGTTTCAGGTAATGTCTATACCGCACTGAAACACTTGATTGAGCTGGGCGGCGATGGCGACTGGAATGGGTCTTGCTATACGCCCTCGCTGATCGTCGATGGACTGTCGGTAACGGGGCAAGGCTAGCGATCGCTTGTCAGCAACTCCAGATAATCTTTATCAACAATTCAATTATTGCGACTTACCAGAAAATATAAATTCCCATATTTTATGGCAACGTTAAGTTTGGTGAGCTTTTGCGATCGCCTAAGTGCAACTCAAATGCATCTTGGTTTCCCTAAAAAGCATCTGCCACTGCAATACGTCTTGTTTTGAACCTTTTGTGTCCTGTCTAGCAGTTTTTATGCTGGGTAGGATTTGCATAATTATTTCTGTAACAACCTGGTTTAACTATGACCTCCCTTGATAGCACGGCTCTGCGTCAGTCTTCCTTTACCCGTCTGACTAGAAGCCTCAGCGCTGCTGAAACCTGGGGCTTTGGGCTAACTGGGCACATTATCTGGATCAATGTCGCGCCGTCAGTGCATGAAGCCCTCGGCTTTCAAGCGATTTATGTTTGGATTCCGGCAACGTTGTTTGGAATGCTGCTGAACTACCAGGTCAAGCGATTAGGCACTCACTTTGTGGATGTGGCAGGCGGAACCCCTAACTACACAACCCGGTTGCTGAAGGAGTATCCCTGGATTGCCCGCTATGCGGCGATCGGCTACTTCTTTAGCTGGGTGTCGGTGCTGCCGATTAACGCGATCGTCCTCACAGATTTGATTAGCGTTAATCTCAACATGTTAGGACTTTCTTGTCCTGAAGGATGGTTGAAGGTTGGATTTACGCTATTGCCGTTTGTGGTGGCATTTAGCGGCACTCGTGCCCTCAGCATTCTGCATTTGTTTTTTGTGATTCCCGCGATCGGGCTGCTGCTGGCATTTTGTCTTCAGGGGTTAGGCTGGCTGGCGCTTTCTCCGGCAAGTCCAGGCTTTTTCCCACCCGATTGGACCGGGCTGCAAAGTATCTCCCCACCTAGCTTTTTAGAGTGGGCAAAGTGGTTTTTGTTTGTCAGCTATGCTTCCTACGCCTGCGAGTCTGCCTCGGCATTTGTGGCTGACAGCCGCAATCCCAAAGGATCGCTGCGTTTTTTGGGAATTGCTGCCTGGTTAATGCCCTGCATCTATTTGGGTGGCTCTTGGGTGCTGATGCGCCTCTCTACGGGTGTCTTTCAGGAGAATCACTTTCTCAGTCTTTTAATGGCGGCTCAGCCGTTTTGGGGCAAATGGGCAGCGTTAATTATTACCTTTTTGCTGGCGGCAGATTGCTTGCTCTGTTGTGCAACCGTTGTCTCGAACTGTCCACGGATGCTGCATCAGCTTGCTCTGGATAAACATATTGCGCCTGTGTTTGCGATCGTGTCTAAACGGGGTGTCTTGGGTCCAGCATTGACTTTAACCTTGGTGCTAAGTTTGCTCTGCCTGCTTCGGGGCAATGTGGCAGAAACGGTGGTTGTGGGGAATGTGGGCTGGTTTGTTTCGATTATGGCGGTGCATTTGGGGTTGTGGTTGCAGCGAGATAAACCGGAGGTCTTGTTGCCCTGGGTGGCGATCGCCATCTTTGGGCTGGAAGCAGTGGTGTTGCTCGTGGGCGGCATCGCCTGGGGCTGGCAGGCATTTATCTTAGGGTTGGCAGTTCCCTTGGGCATTTTGGCGATTGATCAGGGAATTCGACTTACGCCCATCAGCATTTGTCAGCCAGAGTGGTGGATTCAGCAATACAAGCGATCGCCCTTGACCATTGCCCGCGATTCCGTTGTTCTACAGGTGACGATGCTGATCATTTTGCTGTGTACTGCGATGTTGGCTGGCTGGCAGTTCCGCGCCCTATTGGACATAACGCAGCAAGCGCGAGGCAACCATTTGATTGTGGTGTTGCTCATGCTGGTGGCATTTGTGGGAGTCGCGATCGCCTGTTGGACGAGCTTGCCCCAAGTAGTCGCAATGGCAGAAGCTCGTGAATCTGCCGAATATCTGTTCACGATTGCCCAAGATGGCATTGTGGTCGTGGACGAAACGGGAGTGATTCGGCAAGCAAATCCTGCCGCGATCGCCCTATTTGGGCTAAAGTCCGCCGACTTAATCGGACATCCCCTCAACGAGCAATTAACTGAGTTAGCCAGCGATCCAGCCCAGTGGAAAGCCAGAAGTGAACAGCGGCTTTCTCTTCCAGACTTGCCTCAAATTCTAGAAGTGTCAATTTCCGATCGCGCCCAGGAAGACAGCCAGGAATACGTGGTGATCTTACGGGACACAACGGAACGCAAACTGGCAGAAGAATCGCTGCGGCAATCGGAAGGACAACTGCGTCAGCAAACTCAACAGCTAGAAGAGGCATTGCGCTATGTGCAGCAAACCCAATCCAAACTGGTGCAAAGCGAGAAAATGTCGAGTTTAGGGCAATTAGTCGCAGGAGTCGCCCACGAAATCAATAATCCCGTCAACTTTATTTCTGGAAACTTAAGTCATGCCAATCAATATACTCAGGATTTGTTGGGCTTAATGAAGCTGT
Organism: Synechococcales cyanobacterium PMM_0083; assembly: GCA_949127665.1. Lineage (GTDB taxonomy): Bacteria > Cyanobacteriota > Cyanobacteriia > Leptolyngbyales > Leptolyngbyaceae > ULC077BIN1. The sequence continues at coordinate 27,306 of CASBQE010000404.1, read as the reverse complement.
ATCAGCAGCAGTTTCCTGATCCTGGAGCAAAGATTCTCACAGAAGCGGAAACGATTGATTTGGATTTCATCCTAGAAGACCTGCCTCGAATGCTGAGTTCCATGAAAGTAGGAGCCGATCGCATTAAGCAAATTGTGGTGTCTCTTCGCAACTTTTCCCGTACCGATGAAGCGGCGGTGAAGGAGGTAGACATTCACGATGGCATTGAAGGCACCTTAATGATTTTGCAAAGTCGGCTGAAGGGAAAGGGCGATCGCCCAGAAATTCACATCATCAAAGACTACGGCACGTTGCCGCTCGTGGAATGCTACGCCGGACAATTGAACCAAGTATTTATGAACTTGCTCAGCAATGCGATCGATGCCCTGGAAGAGAGTTCTCAATTCTCAATATTGAATGCTGAATTACAACTTAAAATATCTCCTACGGAGACGCTACGCGAACAAAACTCAAAACTTAAAACTCTTAACTCCCCGCGTCCCACCATTCGCATTCACACAGAACTGTCTCCCTCCAAGCAAATTGTCATTCGCATTGCTGACAATGGCTGTGGCATTCCAGAAACCGTGCAGCGGCGACTGTTCGACCCTTTCTTCACTACTAAACCTGTGGGCAAAGGAACTGGGTTAGGCTTATCCATTAGCTATGAAATCGTGACGGAAAAGCATGGTGGACAACTAAAATGCATCTCTGCTCCGGGGAAAGGCACAGAGTTTATGATCGAAATTCCCCTAGATCAATCGTAAGAAGAAGTTGTAAAGTTTTGAGTTTTGCAAGTCCTTGTCTTCTCTGCTAGACGCTGCGCGAACGAATTAGCTGTGCCAACGCATAGCGTTGCCGCAGGAGATATTTTGAGTTCACAATCCCACTACAACTTACTTTGACTCTCTGCCATCGGGCATTCGCGCACCCTTCAAAATTGCACCTTCTAATTTGACTCCAGCCATACGCGCTTTTAATAGGTTTGCTTTTTGCAAGTTGGCTCCACTCAAATCGGCTCTCCGCAGGTCTGCGCCTTCTAGCACTGCCCCTTGCAAATTTGCGCCCGTTAAGTTTGCGCCTGTCAAATCGGCTCCTAACAAGCTGGCTCCCGCAAGATTGGCTCCGCTCAAGTCGGCTTCCCGCAGTTTGACCAGTGCCAAATTCGCTTTTTCCAGTTTGCCGTTGGTCAGCACCGCATAGTTTAGGTTTGAGCCTTGCAGTGCTGCCGAGGTCAGATTCGCCCCTTTCAAATTGGCTCCCGATAGATCGTAGCTGTAAAGCACTGCGTCAGTCAGAAGGCAGCCTTCACACTGACGAGTATTGATCAGTTGCTGCACTTGCTCAGGGTTGGCAGCTAAAACCGTGGTGATTAAGCCCAAAGAGGCGATCGCCCCAAGTAGAACGGCAGAAGATTTCATAGAGATAACATCACGAAAGAACTTTAGTCAAAAAGGGCAAAATGCCGCTCATCAAAGTGCGCGAGTATTCTTCGTGTAATCCCAGAGAACCCGGCATCCGATAGACTTGCACACCAGAAAAGTGAACCACAAACTCCATTTCTTCGCGAGATTTGGGCGGGGTTTGTTCGCCAATCACCATTAATACTGGCACGGGCAGCGGTTGAAAATAGTCAATAAATTCCTGGCGAGTCCGAATCGGATCGAGAGCGCCTGTGACAAAGGCGGCAGAGGCAAACCGGGCGTTCTGCTGTTGTGTCGTTCGCCATTTTTCGGTGACCAAACTTCGGGTGATGTTTTTGGAGTCGCCATAAACATGGCGGCTGATCATCCAGCGAATAAACCAAGGAAGAGTGGTGAGCAGATAGAGAAACTGCCCCACAACCGGAAGTCCAATCAATTGCTGCACCCGCTTATAAAACCAACGATGGTTGCCCATAGTGGGCAGAGGACCTCGCCAAGTCGGAGCGGTGAGGATGACATATGACCAGGGACACGGATCTTGATGGGCGAGTTGCATGATGAATCCGGCGGAATGACCCGCCGCGATCGCCACCACTGGCTGCGAAAACATCGATCGCACAAAGTCTCGCAGAAACGCATGATACAACGCCGGACGATAGTCAATCAGCGGACGAGAAGACTCCCCAAACCCAACCCAATCCACCACAAACACTTGAAATTTCTCGGAGAGCTGCTCGGCTAAACCCTGCATTTCAGCCCGACTTGAGATCGTACTGAAGGCAGGTAGTAGCAAAACCGGATTGCCTTCTCCCAAAACTTCATAGGCGATAGTCATGGCTTGACCTTTCCACAACCATTGAAACTCTTGCACCCGACCATTCATGCCTAAACTATCTGATGATTCCGCTAAAGAAAATTGATTGATCACTACAAGATCGCTGTACGATGCACCGCGTTACCAATTTACCGCTGATGTGCCAAGAAATACAGAGAGGAGCATATAAAAGGAGGAAGGCAAGGAGAAAACATCCGTCATCTCAACAAAAAGACCGAGAAAGCACGTCTTGAAAATATCGCCTAATTGGAAACGCGCTCTTGGTCAAAAGCATGTTTCAGCCGTTTACGGAGCAAGCGCTGGATATAGAGATGTTTCCCAGGTTTGACTTTGGTCAGGGTGCGGAGTAGCAGAGTCCGTGATCCAAAGTCCTCCAGTCTATCTATTTGGGTGGGTTCAAGCACCTCCGAGCAATCTGCCTTGAGCTGCTGATCAACAGATTACTCAGATCCGCTGAGAAGCAATGAAGGCAGCTCCGATTGCTCGGATGCAGCGGTATTTGGAATCGGGTGATCCAATTTTGATGGCGGAGGCGATCGCCTGGGTTCAAATCAATCCGGGGGGTGCAGGTAGAGCGCGAATTTACCGTTATTCGAGGCTTTGGTGTTAGACGACTCGGCTCGTAACCTGTCAGGGTTGCAAGCTGCTATGTCCGTACAGATTCAGCGATTAAAGCTGACACGAGTACAGGGGGGCGATCGCCTATGGCAACTGTTTGGTAGTCGTAGTCAGGCACAATTAGATGATATGAAGTTGGCGCAATGGAATCTCTGGCTGGAGAAACAACCTGCCCCCAAAAGTCATGAACCGAGGACTCAAAGAGAGGACTGGTGACTAAGAGGCTTGCTTTTCTGGTGCAGCGACTTACGACAACATCATTTAATATTAAAAAATAATACTAAATCATTGACGGATAGGTACTCTTTCGAGTACAGCTACATGAGCCATTTTTTTCAGTATATTCACACGAATTGAAAAATAATAAAGCTAGTCCACCTATAAGCTCTTTTCCTTTAAAGATGCGATGAATTTGTAGTGTGACAGACTAACTTTATCTAAATTTAAGTATATTCTCTGAGAAGTACCTTAACTGTACATTTACTTATTGAGTGACTGAATTGCTTTCATGATTGAGAAGCCGGGAATACGCTAGCCGTATCTCCAAGTTTTCCGTAGTTTTTCGTCGGCTCGATTTCTTTTTACACAACCTTCAACTTCTAAACGAGAGAATACTTCGTCTACCTAGCTGAATCGTGGCGCGATGTGAAACTTTCCCGACTGTCCTCACCCTAAATCCCTCTCTCAAAGAAGGATTCAGGAAAACTCTTACTCATCTGCTACTGCCTTGGGAGTAGACAGTAGGGTATGAAAAGTAGGGACTGAGGGACATAGCTCGCTTCCCGCAGGGTGGGTGACCTTAGTTGCACATTCCTTAGTTGCACATTAGGTATCACGAGTATTTTCACATTTTCAAATTACGAGAGTTGCTAAAAGATTGCCCGATGCACCGCCTCCCACCATTTAGATGTGGTGCGTATCACTGCCTGACTTGCTTTGATTAATTTGCTTATTTATTGGTATAGATGATCATGCTCATAGATTTAGAAAAATCTCCTCCTTCTAGAGACATAGTTGGATCTCCAGTGACTGCAATGCCGTTTGAAAGTCAAATATCTTTAATGTTGAGATGGGCAAAGGAGCGTCTTAGTAAGGCGGTATGTATTGCCAATGTTCATATGTTGGTTGAGGCTCATCAAAGACCAGATTTCGCAGCGGTACTGCGTAGCGCGGATTTAGTAACTCCCGATGGGATGCCATTGGTATGGATGCTCAAAATGTTGGGTGTCACAAACCAGGATCGGGTGGCAGGGTTAGATGTTCTTGACTCGCTATGCAGAAAGGCTTCGTTGGAGGGGGTGAGTATTTTCTTTTTGGGTTCCGAGCAATCAATCCTGGATGCAATGAGAGTGAGATTAGAACGGGAATTTTCAAATTTAGTGATTGCAGGAATGGAACCCCTACCTTTTCGCCCACTGACTTCGGAGGAAGACAAGGCAATTATTCAAAAGGTTAACGATAGTGGAGCTGGTATTGTGCTTGTTGCTTTAGGTTGCCCTAAGCAGGAAACTTGGATGCTTCAACATAAAGGAAAAATAAATTCTGTGATGGTGGGATTAGGAGGAGCCTTTCCTGTCTATGCTGGTCTTCATAAGAGAGCGCCCTTAATCGTTCGTTCAATGGGGTTTGAATGGCTTTATCGCTTAGGGCAAGAGCCAAAGAGGCTTTGGGATCGCTATAGGCGTACTATTCCAATCTTTATTTATTTAGCTTGCAAACAACTGATTAACTCAAGTAGACAGACAGTACCTTTGAGTTGATGTTTCGTCTATGTTCCCTTAAAAAAATATCAGAGGGTATTGTCTAGACCCGTGGGTAAGGTTTAGAGAGTCAAGTCAAATTCATAGCAATTGATGAACAAACCAGTAACGCAATCATGCGACCAGATAGACGTGGCAAAGCAAATCGTTTTGAGAGCCAAACGCTTGATTTTTGCGCGTAAGGTAAGATGCTTAGGTTTAATTATTTGAGTATTAGGTTTGCCGACGGTATAACAGCAAGGTCAAGATGTCGTAATGCGTCCGGCAGGCTACGCCAACATAGGCTCCTCAACCGTCGGTATGAAACTGCATAATCCCGAAAAGTTCCAACAATGTTTTGAGTTCGAGAAATGCACTATCCTCGCGGTTTGACAACACATCTGCCAACATCTCATTACTTTGGGGGACAATGTCACGCCACAACGACCGTTGCTGTTTCTTTGAGCTTACGAAACTCCACATCTCATCGGCTTTAGCCTCTACATCCTGCCACTAGCAAAACTTGACGATGAGTTTGAGTTGGTTTAGGTTGGGCTAACAGACCTTCATTGAGTGCTTTGAGATATCGAGCTTTTTTTAAGATTACCGATCTTTTTTAAGGTTCCAATCGCCATGGTCGGACTAATCTTTAACACTTCTGTCGGATCTTGGATGCCGCTCCTGTTGACTGCCGCATCAGCGATCTGCTGTATGACTTCAGGCAACCAACCAAGGACAAGCATAGTATTGAATAAAGGTGCTGCGATCGCAGCACTTCAAGTTGCAACATCAACCGTAGGGTAAGTCTAGGGTAAACGCCTGCCTGATTCTGGCATTTTCACAGGTCTAAAACACTGCCCAGAGTTTATTTGATCAGTTTTTGTATAGTATCTATTTAGTTCGACCAAAGGGACATATCATGACAAGCCAAAAGCGCGCACTGATTACAGGAATTACGGGACAGGATGGCTCTTATTTGAGTGAACTCTTACTTGAGAAAGGCTATGAAGTTCATGGTATTATTCGCCGCACTTCAACGTTCAATACTGACCGGATCGATCACATCTATGAAGATCCTCATAAAGCAGAAGCTAAGCTCTTTTTGCATTATGGCGACTTGACGGATGGCACTAACTTGCGCCGCATTTTGGAGGAAGTGCAACCCGTTGAGATTTATAACTTGGGCGCTCAATCTCACGTTCGGGTTAGTTTCGATTCTCCCCAGTACACTGTTGATTCCGTGGGTATGGGCACGCTGCGGCTTCTGGAGGCGATTCGCGAATATCAGCAACGGACGGGGATCGAGGTGCGGTTCTACCAGGCTGGTTCTTCGGAAATGTTTGGTCTGGTTCAGGAAATTCCCCAGAAAGAAACAACTCCCTTTTACCCTCGCAGTCCTTATGCTTGCGCTAAAGTTTATGCCCATTGGCAAACGATTAATTATCGCGAATCTTATAATCTATTTGCTTGCAATGGCATCTTGTTTAACCATGAATCCCCTCGTCGTGGTGAAACCTTCGTAACTCGCAAAATCACCCGCGCCTTGGCTCGAATCATTGCCGGACAGCAAAAGAAGTTGTATCTGGGTAATTTAGACGCGAAGCGAGATTGGGGTTATGCCAAAGATTACGTCAAAGCGATGTGGGCAATGTTGCAACAAGACCAACCCGATGATTATGTAGTGGCGACCGGTGAGACTCACTCAATCCGCGAGTTTCTAGATATAGCCTTTAGTCATGTCAACCTAGACTGGAAAAACTATGTGGAGTTCGATGAACGCTACCTTCGACCCACGGAAGTGGATTTGTTGATTGGAGATCCAACAAAAGTGAAAACAACGTTAGGGTGGGAGCCATCTGTAACTTTTGAACAGTTGGTGTATCTGATGGTGGAAGCTGACTTGCAGGCATTGGGATTGGTTCCCCTGAGTGGGCATGTGATACAGCCTGTAACCGATACGGCAACGGTTCGAGCTACGGTTGGAAGTAAAGCGTCTTGAATTTCGGATTCTTTGTAGTTGATAAGGAAGAGGTATTTCCTCATGGCGATCGCTAATTTTGATCTCGCAGGTAAACGTATTCTTGTGACGGGTGGTGCCGGTTTTTTAGGCAAGCAAGTGATGAAGCAACTATGCGAAGCCGGAGTTGAGCCAAACAAAATTACGGCTCCGCGATCGCGAGATTGTGACCTGCGTATTATGGAAAACTGCCAACGCGCAGTTGATCACCAGGATGTTGTGATTCATTTAGCAGCCCATGTGGGGGGTATTGGCTTAAACCGCGAAAAGCCTGCTGAAATGTTTTACCATAATCTGATGATGGGCACCCAACTAATTCACAGCGCCTATGAAGCGGGGGTGCAAAAATTTGTATGTGTAGGCACAATCTGTGCATATCCTAAATTCACCCCCGTTCCATTTAAGGAGGAGGATCTATGGAACGGCTACCCAGAGGAAACCAATGCTCCCTACGGAATAGCCAAAAAAGCATTGTTAGTGCAACTGCAGTCCTATCGCCAGCAATATGGTTTTAATGGAATTTACCTCCTGCCAGTCAACTTATATGGTCCAGAAGATAACTTTGATCCGCAAAGCTCCCATGTGATTCCGGCATTGATTCGTAAGGTGTGTGAGGCGCAGGCACGGGGTGAAGTTAGGATACCAGTGTGGGGAGATGGCTCACCGACCCGCGAGTTCTTATATTTTACAGACGCAGCTCGTGGCATTGTGATGGGAACCAATTTCTACAACGACTCAGAGCCAGTAAATTTGGGGACAGGCTATGAAATTTCGATTAAAGACCTGATCGAGCTGATCTGCGAAGTGATGGGTTATGACGGTGAATTAGTATGGGAAACGGATAAACCCAACGGGCAACCCCGCCGCTGCTTGGATACGCAGCGAGCAACAGAAAAGTTTGGCTTTATAGCTGAAATGGAGTTTCGCCAAGGACTGGAGAAAACCATTGAATGGTATCGTCAGCAAGTTTAGGACAAAGTTATCTTGTGTAAGGGCGTAGCAGTCGGTAGCCGATACATCAGACACTCTGGTATTTTGCTAGACCCAACCATCAAGCTCTTACCAGTGTTGGCTGTGAGCGGATAGAACAGGTGGAGACGATAGCTCATCGTGGAGGCTGTTCCTAGCTTCTCGTTCTTCATGCCAGCGTAAGCTCAAAAAACAAGCGATCATGAGCATCTGTCCTGGTTCCTCCATTTGAGTGATGATGAAACCCAGAACTGCGGTAGAAAGTAGCAAAAACTTGCAAAAATCATCTACACAAATCCTGCGCCACACAATAGAGCTGAGGTAGAGATAGGCTGCCAAACCAACAAACCCCAAATCTCCCCAGATCCCCACCCAGGTAAACATTGGGAAATACATGGTAGACTCCCGCGAAAGCCATCCCGATGGACCTAGGATAATTTGCCAAAACGCCTCAGACGCAGGATGAAGTGTTGCACCGAGCGGTACTAGCAGTGCCTTATAATCCCTCAGAATCCATCCGCCTAGACGAGTAGCGGTATGACCTGGACCAAGCCCAAAAAGCCAGTTTAATGGTGTTGTGTAATAAGCAGGAATAATGCGAAATGCTGAGGTCTTGAGTATAGTTGCTTCTCCATCAGGACCATAGAGATTTTGCTCTGCCCGACCCGTTGTAAAATTTCGATAGGGATCTAAAGGTTCCCAGTCTGTATAGGCAAGCGCCCAGTAAAATGTGCAACCTATCAGAATGATGGGAATGATGTACATCAATATTTTTGTAGGTTTTTTGACATTTGTTAAAACCACCAGCAGCCAGCCTACAAAAAAAGCTACAAATACTTGCTTTGAGTCGGAAACAGACGTTTGATAGAAAGCCGCTATTAATACAGCGATCCGCTTCCAACGAGGAACGGTCTTAAAGACATTGAAAAAATAGAGAGCGAAGTATAGCGAAACGGTACAAGATATATAGTTTCCGGCACTCCCCCCTTTTGATGCGAAGACACCAGCAATATTGTCTGTGATCAGTTGACCTCCTTGAGCCCCAGGATAAAGCCCTATAGGCAGGAGAATAGACTGAACAATTGCCAGGATCAAATTAAATAGGCAGAAACCCACTATCCAACTTCTAAATCTCTTTAGGTTTTCACCGGCTAAGGGAAGAGTCACTATAGCGATTAACAGCAGGAAGGGTTCTCCGTTTAGCATAAATTGGAGAAAGATATTTAAAAACCCTGCATCATTGATCAGCGCACTCGCAGTGATGCAGGTAAGCAGAATGCCTAAACCAACGATCAGTTCCCAAGCGATCGCAATTTGTTGACGATCTTTAACACGCGTTTGCAGTAGCGCAATGACTACGACAATTGGAACGACTCCAAAATGAACAAAGTTGATGGGTGCGGGACCTCCAAAGTAGGTTAGGAGACGCGGGAAAAAAGCAGTAGCAAACCCTATCAGGATTAGTGTAGAACTTCTAACTATTCCTTTCTTTTTTTGGATGGCTACTTGAGAACTCATAAACTAATTACGCTTAAAATTAACTACAGGTCATCCTTCGTTAAGGAAAAACAAAATTATCTTCCTGTGAATTTTCTGTCGATGAACTGGCATCTACAGGAATCTATAAATCAACGAAAATTTTAGAGGTGGAAAATTATTGGACTGAGGCGTAGAAATTCAAAAGTTGCTGAGCGACACTCGCCTTTGAAAACCGTATATCAGCAGCAAGTCGGTTCATAGCGGGTTGCGAAAGCACAAAAGTCATCGCCTCTGTAAGATTGTAGCCAGGATCATCGCTCAATTCAAAATAGTTGCAGTTAGAAGAACCGACCTCTTGAAAAATGGGGATATTTGAACAGACTACTCTCGGCGATAATGATAGAGCTTCGACTAAAGGCAAACAAAACCCTTCAGTAGAGGAGGGAATGACGAAAAGTTCACAGTTTTTGTATAGCCAACATAATTCCTTATCTGTAATTGAAGAGAGTAGCAGCACCTGTTCCTGCAAAGCCAGAGTCTGAATTTGATGTAGGAGATTCTCTGTTTCGGGTCCAGAACTGCCAACGATCAGTAATTTTGTAGAAGGGTTCAGAATGCCATTCTTTTGCAAGGTGTGATAAGCATGGATCAGTAAATCTAAGTTCTTGTTTTTTCGATGCTGTCCAACGCAAAGAAAAAATTTAAAGCCTTCCTCGGAAGCGATTTTTTCAGGAATTCTAGGATTAACGTGACTAAAATCTACATAGTTATAGATAACAGTGATCTGCTTACGGTAATTGATGTTTGGGAAATAATGCTTAAGGGAGTTCAAGGTAGATTGGGAAACACATGAGAGACCATCACTCTGATCAACACATTGCCTTAAAAACCAACGGTTAAACCAAACCTGAGGATAGCCAAAATTCTCTGGACACTCATAGGGATAGAGATCGTGAATTGTGGCTACTACGGGGGCTTTAAACCACTGACGAACAAATGGAAAGGGAAAGGAGTGGTGAATGATATCGGGATGTAGGCGATCGGCTAATTTGGGTAACCCAAATAAGAACCAACGATTTCTTGCAAGAGAACTATTATTAATGGATACGCTAATTAAGCTGATTTTCGATGAAAGAAGTTGGAACGTTTCTTCAAAGTAACTTTTTTGCCATTCACCTATAATCAGAGTCACCTTGGTAACTTCATCCGTTTCTGCTAGACATTGTGCCAAATTGACGGCATGCCTGCAAACGCCAGTAGGCTTTAAGGGTCGATGCAAGGCTGGAACTAGAATGTGCATTGTTAAACCTAGTCAAGTTCGCACTACAGTGTCAATGTTTTGTAAGTGTGGGCAAACAATGTCCCCTTCGCCTCCCAACTATAAAATTCTTTGATTTTTTGCTGCCCTGCCTGCCCCATTTGAACGCACAGGCTACTATCTCCAGCCAGCTTAATCATCGCTTTTGCTAAATCGCTGACTGCTTGTTCTGGATTATCTGCTGCAACTTTGATGCCGATCGCCGCTGTGACCAATTCTGATGGACCGCCCAAGTCCAGACAAATAATAGGTCTACCAGATGCCATTGCTTCCAGAGGCACCCATCCGCCTGAATCATGCAAACTCGGATGCACTAGGACAGAACATTGCCCTAACTTAACCAACACTTCCTCACGCGGCAACAGTCCCCAAAATTTTACTTGGGTGTCAATCCCTAAATCTAAGGCAAGCGTTTGCAACTGCTCTAGCTCAGATCCCTCGCCTAAAATCCAGTACTCAGCATCGGGGAGATTGGCTTGGGCAAATGCCCGCAGTCCCAGGTAAATCCCTTTCCAATGAAGCAGACGGGCAATGTTAATAAATCGGATGGGAAACCCTGTTGGGGGCGGGCATTGGCTCAGTTGTTCAATTTCTGCTTGAGTCATGCCTGATTCAGACAAGCACTGAACATTGGGTGCCCCCAATTTCCGCAGGCGTTGAGCGGTATCTTTGGTTGTCGCATAGATAATCGCACTTCGTCGAGCCGTTAGCCGGGTAAACAAATCCAGTTCTCCGATTGATCGCCATGCCCAACGCAATGACTCATAGAGCTTATTTTTCCAGCTAAAGTCAGTCCAAAACGAGAGGGGCGCAGATTCACCCCCTCCTACCGGTCCCCAGATAAATGGAATCGGCAAGAGGGCTAGAAAACTGGGCGAGGAGTAACGCACAAATGTGACATGGTGAATCAGATCAAAGCCGATCTCACGGTGCAGTTTGCGTCCGACAAAATATGCCTGAATTTGCCAGAGATAGTAATGAAGTTGCATGGCACCAGACTGTCCCCAGCGGAGGCTGTCTTTCCAGAAGGGCAGGGTGAAGTAGACAAAATGCAGGTTAGGAATGGGATTCGCAGCTAGTTCGGCTTCAATTGCAGACTGACTCTCATCGGGTCGGGTGAATACCCAAACGTGATGATGTTTGGCAACTTCTCGCGCCACGTTCCAACCAACGCCTCGCTCAGACCCTTTGCCGGGTTCACATGAATAAGCGGATATGAGAACATTCATCACCAAGTTGCCTCGTCTTTATAACCTGCTTAAACTTTTCTGAACCATCTATTTAGCACCCTTAAGGCGATTTTAGAGGGGTTGTGTTTGCAGCACCTTGCGATACTGCAGTGCTAACCTTAGAGGCTATTTCACGATTGTTGCGTTTGATCCGCTCGATCACTTCCAAGAAGGCATTCACTTCAAAGTATAGATCTTGTCCATAAAAGACATCCTTAGACCGTTCGCTGTAGAGTTTTCGAGTATCAGGGGCAGCCATTTCTAGCAGTGTGCCTGCCAGAGCGTCAACATCACCACAGGGATAGACCAGACCATTGTAGCGATGCCGAACGGTATCGCTATAGCCCCAATTCCCACAGCGATCGCTCAAGATAGGAGGCGTTCCCGATGCCATCGCCTCTGATACTACAAGCGGATGGGGATCGATCCAGGAAGTGACTACAAAAACATCCATCGCTGCATAGTAGAGCGGAATTTTGGCTTGATTCACGAAACCCAGGTTGATCACCTCGCCATTCAGGGTGGCAAGACGTTCGTTGATCTCTGCTTCTAAGTCGCCTCCACCGATCATGACTCCCCGAATCCGGGGATCGCGTTGATGGGCTTTGGCGATCGCCTGAATGAATTCAAACGGATTTTTGCGATCTATAAATTTACCGGCGAACCCATAGATCACGGTATCTGCATCCCAAGCAAGCTTCTGACGAATTTGCAAAATTTCATCCTGGTATTGGGCAATGGATTGCTCAAATCGTTCGCCATCTACGGGATGACAGCCCCGCACAATCTTCTCGTCTGAAACACCATAATGGCGCAAGTGAATCTCATTGTGATCGCCACAAGACAGCCAGTAATCTGCCAAGTTAAGCATCCAGGGATATAACATTGACATCGCGATTCGGCGCGATCGACTGTAGCGCCCATCTGACATGATAGTCGCATCGTTCTGCATGATTAATGGGATGCCACGAAGTTTGCAGAGGAGCGCCGTTAATCGGTAAGAATAGTTAACGAAGCTCTGCATGAAAACAGCATCAAAGTTATCGCTGGTCAGGCGACTGATCAAGCCTGGACTGATCACGCTCTTCTTTTGCTGGGATGGCACCGTTCCAAAGAGATCGGTTAAATACTCATGCTCATATCCACTCAGCAAATCGACATCCCAGCCTTGAGAATTGCTACCCAGATCGCGATCGCCGCTACCCTGATTTTCGTCGGAAAGGTAAAGTACCTTGAGGGAAAGACCCGGTTGTTCACTAAGCTTCCTCCAAAGCGGCCCATGATGCTGAGTAGGGTGGGTAAAAACGACTCCTAACCGAAATGTATCACTCATAATTACTCCAGATTCTCTTATGGGTAGTTAGTAAAAGTAAAACTGAATATTTATTAATATGAAAAAATAGTTGGCGTAGAATCAAGCATAAACATATCAATAAGAGATTAGTAGGATCTAAATCATGAATAGTTAATCCTCAAAAATACAACTCATAAAATCATTCAGCACTAGATCCAATGCAAAGTTCTTTTCCATTATTTTGCGACTGCTTTGCTTCATAGATTCAATTAAAGTCTTATTTTCAACTAGCATACCTAGCTGATTAAATAATGCTTCTTGAGAATCGCAAATATATCCATTCACTCCATTCTGAATAATTTCAGGAGCGCCCAAAGCATTTTTAGTGGTCAGGACTGCAAGCCCCGCACAAGCCGCTTCTCCAACAACACTAGGGTAAGCATCACATTTCGTGGGAAGCACAAAAATGTCATGACTTTTAAACAGCTCGATGTGCCTGGTTTCACCATATTGAACATTGGTTTGGATTGTGACATCTTTAAAGTCTCCTGGATGATGACTCGTTACCATCGTCATTTGCAAATGTGGTTTATCCTGTTTCACAAACCAATCCAGTAAAACATCTCCCCCCTTACGTTGAAAGTCACCGCCCACGAACAGAATTTTGACAATACCATCGTCGCGAATAGGGCTAGGAACAAATACGTTTAAATCAACTGAAAACGGTAATCGACTTTTTCTAAGCTTATGGTGGGAAATACCGTAATCTTTAGAAATTTCCTCAACTACAGCATCTGTCAAACCGATTACATATTTTTGTGAGTTAAGTACTTGTTTATGAATAAAGGTAAGCCATGGTGGAGACATTGTCCTAGCATCAATAGATTCATAAAGTTTCCTAGTCCAGTCTGTAACAATGCAGCTAGTACCACGATTGATTGCTGGATAGGCAAAAAGAGCTGGACTCACTCCCTGAAAAACAATGTTTCTACTTTCTCGATTTGCTTGACGAACTTGCCTTTGCAATTCAATAGAACCCAGAAGTCTTCTTCCAATAGTTGCAGAAAATCTTAGTAAAGGATTTGAATACTTTTGATTAGGAACAAATTGATCAGGAACAAAGCGATATACTTTCAGATCAAGGTGATTTTCAAATAGCTTAATATATCTCTGCTCAAAAGTTTTACTGCCAAAGTCTACAGGAAATGTAACTAGCAACAGTTTTTTTTTCATTGTCCAAAACATCCTCAAAAGAATAAAAAAGTTAAGCAATCAGGATGTACTGTTCTAGACTCTTTGATGTACTGGTTTAAACCTCTTTAAAGTATCGAGATTTGAGTTTATGTGTAAGGTGACCCATGCTTTAATAGCTTTTCATAAACTCCGACTACCTGCTCCGCCACGTTTTCCCATGTAAACGCCTGAACTCTCTTGAGTCCTTTATCTCGCAACTCCTGATAGTAAATAGGATCGGATTGAAGCCGACACACCGCATCTGCAATGGCTTGGCTATTTTTCGGATCAACTAGGATTCCAGCGTCATTGACGACTTCAGGCATCGCTGAAACATTTGAGGTGATCACTGGTGTGCCACACGCCATCGCTTCTAAAAGCGTTATCCCAAAGCCCTCATGAAAAGAGGGTGCAACAAGAACGCTAGCGGCATTATAAGCCTTAACTAGAGCGGCTTTGTCGAGATAACCTAAATACTTGATAGAATCTTCAAGGTTATTGATTTGAATAAAGCCCTTATCTTCATCTGTAAAATCGTCACTAACTTTCCAAAACTGAACCGATAAACCTTTTTGTTTAAGAATATTGAACGCCTTGAGAATTGTAGTTAGGTTTTTACGGGGATGATTCCCTCCTACATTCAATAAACAAAATGTATCTGGAGGAACATTGATCTGAGTGCGAAAAGCTTGAGACTGCTCTTCAGGGTGTGGGCGAAATAAAGGGTCTACTGCATTGGGAATGATGGTGACGCGATCGCGGTTAACATTGAGGACGCGATCGACATTTTTTGCTGTTTCCGACGAGACTGTAATAATAGCATCAGCATATTCCATACCTTGGATTGAGTACCGTCCCAGGCGATCGCTAATAATCGGCAACCTAACTGAACCTTGAAGGTTTTCCGGGTAGAGGATATTGATCAGATCATGACAAGTGACTACGATCGGTTTACCCGTTTTTCTTAGCCAACGAACAATGTGAGCATCACTGTGATCAACAATGTGGAAAACATCTACAGGTTGCTGCTGAACTTCCTTGGGAAATCGCCAGAAGCGCTCATAAGCTTTCTGTGCCCTAACAGTCAAAGAACGTGTTTCCCGATCAAATGCCTGCGGCACTAATTCAATAATTTCCCAGTTGGGATGTATGGCTTTAAGCCCTGCAATCAGACCATCTGCATAGACATCCATACTAAAATGAGGCATTGTCCGTATTAAAGCAATTCTCATTTTCACCTCTAGAAGGCACTTCTATTTAAGGATAGATTGCAACACGAGTCGCACATTCCAAGAGTAAGGTCAAGTGTTCTTAAACACCCAGTGCATACTTCGCGAGCCATTTACTTTTCAACATCAACGATACAGTTAGCCAACTCAACAAAAAGCTTGTTAAAGAAAGAATCAGCATAGAGCTAATAGTGACTTGTTTCATCAATCCAAGATCCACTCTAGCAATAAATAATTTAGTGAAATTCATTAAAATAGGGTGGATTAAATAAATGCCAAAGGAACACATCCCTAAATTCCAGATTATTCGATTGTTCTCATCAATCCGCTGTGATATGCAAATTCCTAATAAGAGGAGAGAGTAGGCAATAATCAGATCCTTCATAGTTCCAGGAAGAAAGAGATAACCAAAGATATCAGCGATGAAAAATATAACGAGAAGAGGTATGACTGCTCGGAATGAAAGCAATGAAAGCCCTCTTTTTGAAAAAAATCGGTTTAAAATAATTGCCGAAAAAAAGTAGGGTAAGCACAATAAAACCCAAAATACATAAACCAGTAAAAGCTTAATGGGTGGATATGCATCAATATTTAGTGAAAGCATATCCAAAACTCCTTGAAAAGCTACGCTTGAACCTAGCTTAAATCCATTCCCAGAAACTACTAATAGCTCGTGGATAGCAATGCTCACTAAACAGAAAAAGACTAGCACCTTAGTCTTAAATCGGCTATCTGAAAAATAACTTACTGCCAAAATTAAAGTGCTACCTGCAAGCAAAAGCGGCAAAAAATAAAGATGAAAGGATGCACCTCCACAAAAAGCAATGGCGAGTGGATCTTGGAATAGTTGATTTAATCGATCAGGTTGATTTGATTTAGAGAAAAAGATGATCCTTAAAATTAAATAAATCCCACTCCAGATCAAATAGGGGATGATGATTCTTTCAAACTTAGATTTCCAAAAATCTGGGGAGGAAGTGGCTTTTGGTTTGCGCGTCATGAAATAGAAGGATGCAGCCAAGAAGAATGGGACGGCAAAGTAAAATAAAAGCCTGAAGCTGATCGCGCTTTGATCGATAGGAACTCCCCATGCCTCGTCGCCTGAATGCACTAAAATAACTGCATAAGCGGCAATTCCCCGGCATAAATCGATCCCTAATAACCTCTTTTTTTGATCCATAACATTGCTCCCGGTTTAACCAAATTGTGCGTTAACTAACCAATGCGCGAATTCTAGTCAATGTCCAATCAATTGCCTTGGGACGAAGGTGGGGAGCCTGTAACCAAACAATCCCAACATTTGCAAGAGACACGGGCATTAGCCCTACCCAAAGAAACCAGAGGCTATAAATAATCCGTTTCTGCCAGTTAAATTCAGAAAATTGCCAGAGAGAGCGAATCCCCCAGTAAGTCAGTTGGAGGGGGTGATCTGAAGGCACAGGATGGGCATGAGGTTCCAGGCGCAGAGAGGCTAAACGGGACCACAAACGAGCGAATGATCGCGTTTCTAAGTCAGGAGGAACTTCAAGTCCGAACTCCTTGGCTCGTTGTAGCAACAGCGCAAAGTTTTGCAAATCATGTTCGACAAATCGGCGAAACCGACCGCCTGAGACCGAGGTCAACGCCCATTGGTTGCTAGTGTGAATCCGATAGACACCGAGTGCATCTTCAATGCCAACCACCTCGCCGCAAAAAGGCGTTGAGATCATCAAATAGTCATCCGCAGTAGTCCTGTATTCATCAGGGATGGGAAATACCTGAGTCAGCGCCTTACGACTGTACGCATTGCCACTCATACAAGTACTCACATAGCCGCTAGTTTGAATTAACTCGCGCCACACCTCTCCATTTGCCAACTTCGCTGTTGTCGTCGGAATGAAAGCTCCTGAAGGCTGTCCTTCGGTATCCACGACTTGCAGTCGATAGTGAATTTTGCCAACTCCTGGCTTCCATACTTCTACAATCCGCTGGACTGTCATTGGCAAAAGATAGTCATCGGAGTCCAGGAAAAGAACAAGATCACCGTGACTGGCGGCAAAGCCACTATTGAGTGCAGCTCCTTGTTTACCGTTCTCCTGATAAATAGGAGTAATGCGATCGCCATAAGTGGCAATAATCTCCCGCGAGTTATCAGTCGAGCCATCATCTACCACAATCACCTCAATGTGTGAACAGGTTTGATTTAAGGCACTGTCGATCGCTTGAGAAAGAAAGCGATCGTAGTTGTAGTTGTTGATGACAATACTGACTAGTGTTTTTTTATCCATGCTTGCATTCGTGCTGTTTTTCATATGCGTCTAATTCTCGATGAATGAATAGCATCTTGTCTCTTCTGAAGAATTAATTTTTCAATTTATCTATAGCCATGAAGTAGCTGATATACAATAGACTTCTTCCAAGAGTAAGGAGGGTATGCTAAAGCTTAAGAAGCTAAAACTATCAGACGTTGGACTCTCCTGATAATGTTATTCTCTTAGTGTCCTTGACTTGATAGTTCATAGTTCTTGTGAATTACTTCTCTCCTCTATAAAATCTATAAAATTTGTTGAAAGGGTTAAACTAAGTAAAGTTATTAAACATTAAGAACTTTTTCCATAAAATATAGAGCTGTAGCTTGTGGAGAGTAATTTTTGAGAGCCCATACTCTACCTTGAGCTGCGACTTTTTCTAAAATCTCGGGTTGTTCAGCTATTCTATCAATCGATTCCTGAATATTATCTAGGTCAATACCAATATAATGCTCCCAATTTTTTGGCAACATTGGGAGATCAAAACCATACTTCTCAAAATCCACATGGAAAGTAGTGCAACCTGCTGCTAAAGATTCCCAAAATCGCCAGCTATCCCATTGTGAAATCCTATTTGTTTTCACCCCAAACTCTCTAATAAGCCTTTCTGAGTAGTAACCTATCTTAGAATTACAATCAGTGAATTGTGGAGCCAGGAAAAAACCTCCGAAGCAAGCACATGCAGCTGAATCTCTTAATCGTTTATAGTAGCTAGGATAATGGCGTTTGCCAGTCTGCCACCACCGAAGATAATGGTAAGGATCTTGAGGAGGACATGTTAAATCATCGGTAGATGAATCAATCAATAAAATGTCTTTGATTTTAGGAATAAATGTCTTCGCAACAAACCGTCTAAGAGAATGGCAATGCTTCCCAGTCTGTCTAAAGTTGAAAAGTAAGCATCTCTTTTTTTCTTCAAAAGATTTACACTCACTGACTTCATTGAGAACTCTACTAGATAGACCGAATGCCCAAGGATGAATATTTGCAGGGCATTTGATATTGGTATTGCAGTGAGTTCTAAAGATAAAGTCAAACTGTCTGAATTCGGGTAGCCACGACAAAGTCCTCCATCCATCTTCACAATCCAAGTATACTGTGATATATGAACGAGAGGGATTGAATAAATCCTTAGGTAACGAGCCATTTTCCTCAACCCATTGCCGTTCTAAAACTACAATATCACAATCCCAATGTGCGACATTCGGATCAAACTGAAGTAGATAACGATGACCTTTTGGAGATAACTTCCAGTAGTTATTGCTCGAGTAATACTGAACTCCAAGATGTTGAAAACCATCGGCTAAATTAACAATAAGGTCTTGAAAATAGGCAGAGCCTGGTTCCGGAAGTATTTCCCGGGAAGTTGTATAAAAGAAAACTTTCTGATTAAATATTGCCACTTCTCTTTCCTTTTGTGAAATGAACGAATCTAAAGCTTCTCATTGCCTTCTCTTCAAATATATCTGTGAGCTAATCTCCCTTTTATTCCAGAGTATTGAGAATGGCATACTTGGGTAAGGTAATCCAATCAGTTGGGAGGAAGTCAGGTGAGATTTCTGCTCGATCATTCCAAGGATCTGGAACTATTACCAGCTTATCCTTATACTCCGATAACCAAGCTCCCCACCAGCTAAATGTGCTATTCGCAATTACAAAGTGATTACACCGACTCATCAATTGCAAAGATTTTGCGGGTGTAAATCCCTCTACATAAACAACTTGACAATTGAGCGGAGCTAGCAAATCACGACAATAATCAATATCGTCGGAAAAAACAAAGATGCGCTCAACAGACTGTTTCCCTTGAATAAGGGCTATTGCGTTAAGATAATATCCATCTGAACAAGCTCCCAAGTGCGATAATCCTAAAAAATCACCTCTTCTGACGCTAACTGCAAGGCACTCTGTTTCCTCAGCTAAATGCAAAAGCTTCGAAAGCGGTTCACATATGAATTCATCCTTTAAAGAGAAAGCTTTAAGGATGATATCTCTGTCCGCGAAAAGTTTGGGTGACTGAAAAAAACCAGTATAGAATTTATACGGTCGTGCCAAAACCATTTCATAATCACCGCTCTCCCCCTCTACAAATAGGTTGTCTGGGCGGTAGAACTTTTTAATTGTAGGATGATGGAGCACCCTAACCATGAGTGAGTCTAGCTGAGAGCAATATTGAAAATAATCAAATACAGCTAGTTCCTTAAACAAGAATCTTTCAAATCCTTTGCTTGTAGCTACATAATCCTCTAGTAAAACTTGAACCCCCAATTCCTGCGAAATATTCAAAGCCAAGGCCAGTTGAAACAACTGATTGCCTAGCCTTCCTTGCAACCTCATGAAGGTTATTGTAGAGCGTTTCATTTTTTTGCTTTTACTATCATTTATCATGGTTTCACTCAAGAACTTCTCCTACATCTTTAGTTCATACAATTGACATTAGCAATTCTTTAACTTTGTTGCCAGATACTCGCCAATTCAAACATGATTCATATTCATTAAAAGCAGAGAGCGCCAGCTCTTTGTACCGAGCGTAATTTGTAAATGCGTTATATATGTACTCGCAATACTCAATAGGAGCAGCATCCTTATCAAATAGTTTGCCATTCAAATCATCTTTGATAATTGTTGGAATTCCACCAACTCTTCTAGAAATACAAGGAACTCCTAATGAATTTGCTTCGCAAAAAACAACCCCGTAACATTCTGCTCGCGAAGGTAGAATTAGAAAGTGAGACTCTGCAATGATTTGGTTAATTTTATCCTTTCCAGCAGTGGTAGACTTGCTGATAAAGCCTAAAGGTTTAACAAAGTTGGGCACAGTGCCTTCTATGACTGGTTGACAGCCAACAACTGTTAATTCCGTATCTAGTCCCAAATTATTAAGTTCTTCAGAAACCCTGAGTGCAACATCTCCTCCCTTACGGAACCAATCAACGCCTAAAAATAAAAGCTTGCACTTATCATTTGGTCTTGCTTCAATAGAAGCTTTAACTTCGTTGATACCTTTCTTGATTTCAATATTGGCTCCAAAAGGCACAACTTTGACCTTTGTAGGATCGGCATTGTAATAATTGATAGCAGTTTGAGCAGCCCACTCGGAAGAATATATTGCTAACTTAGACTTTTCTAGACTAATGCTTTGAATTCGGTGGGCAGTTTTAAGCGATTCTTTACAGAGATTACTATATGCAGGATAAAAATCTATTAAGTTAGCAAACGTTGCATCTGCCCAAAAAACGATCGGCTGGTCGCATTCAAGGTAGGCAATGGAATCACTGGCTGCGCTAAAAACTATATCAACAGGATTACCCTGAATCTTTTCAGCTATCTGTCTTCCGTAATCTTGCAAGACTAAAGGCTCAATATATCTTATATAGTTTTTTCTAAAAAGTTTATAGTAACGGCTCTTAAATCCACTAAGAAATTTAAGTGGAAGTTTATCTTCGAGTGGACCAATGTAATCGAAAGAGACTGATTGGTCTTTTATAGATTGGGCAATGTAGTAGCCAGTTCCAGACCAGTTGTTTGGAACGCTTAAAGTTCTTGCATCAAAAGGAGTAACATAGGCAACTCTCATAAACTAATTTCCCTCTCACATCGTTGATTATGACAGTAGCTAAGCATTGTTATTGACCCAGAACAACTTCCTGATAACTACCTGATTTGAGAATTTGACCCTGCTCAAGTTGATAAATGCGATCGCAATGCTCGATCGTTGAAAGGCGATGAGCAATAATAATAATGGTTTTAGTGCCGCTCAAGGCTTTAGTCGCTTCCGTTACAAGATGCTCCGTTTCAGTATCCAAAGCAGCCGTTGCTTCATCAAAAACTAAAATTTCTCGTTCGTGGTAAAGCACACGCGCAATCCCAACTCGTTGACGTTGTCCGCCCGATAATAAAACTCCTCGCTCCCCAACAACTGTTTTGATACCACCTGGAAGTTGCTCAACTACTCCACTCAGTTGAGCCATTTCAATTGCCCTACTCAATCGATCTGGATCAATCAAGTGATCCGGAACCCCAAATGCAATATTCCGCTCCAAAGTGTCGTCGATCAAAAAGATAGACTGGGGGACATAACCAAGCATGTTCTGCCAGACACGCAAATTGTTATAGGCTGAGACCCCATCAACTTTAATATCTCCAGATTGAGGCGTAAAAAGACCCAGAAGCACATCAACCAACGTAGTCTTACCAGCACCAGATTTGCCAATCAGTCCAATCGATTGACCCTTATAAATCGTTAAAGAAATCTCATCGAGTGCAGTTTTTGTGCTGTTTGGATATTGAAAGAGAATTCTGTCTAAAACGATTTCATGTGTGAAGGACGTAATCAGATTATTTTGGCTAGGTGATAAGTCTGCGGGGAGATGAATAGAAGCAAACCTAGGAGTAAGCTGCTCCTTCTCTAGTTCCTTAAAGTCAGAAAACAGTTGATCGACGGCAAAGGTATTAGTTCTAACCGTATTCATGCCAGAAACTAAATTTCCGACTGCCGGCAGCAGACGGATTGAGGCGAGGGCAAAAATTCCTAGAACGGCAGTTAGGCTTCGTGATTCGCCTCGATTTAAACTAATAAATACAAGAGTAAAACCAATCAAAAAGCTGATCATGACTGCTTCGATCGCAAAGCGGGGAAGATTACCATATCCCTGAGCTAGGCTTAGATTTACAGCATATTTTCTCGTCTGCTCCTCCATCTGGTTTTCAAAATAGGATTCGCAACCCAATACACGAGTCTCTTTAAACCCGCCTAAGCCATGATTTAGCACGCGAATCATCTCACTAGAAGCCTTCCACCCATCTCTACCCCACCGATCTAAGCGATCTCTTGTTAATTTCAATAGCCCAAAGACAACGAACAAGAGCATTGAAATCAGGAGCAAAGCCATCACATCAGTTTTAATCAATAGGAATATCAATGCCAGGACAACTACTGAATTGCAGATCGATGTTAAGAGCGGCATCACGACACCAAGACACACGTTATCCGTAGTACCGATAATATTCTGAATGAGTGTTGCTGAATTAATCCGTAGATGAAAGCTATAAGGGGCTGCAAGATAAGCCTTCATCAGCTTTCTGGATAGTTCACCTTTCAAGTTAAAGCCAAACTTGAAAACCGCCAGTTGAGCATTAAAAGCAAAAAATGCTTTCAGAAAGAACGCCGTAATAACTACAAGCCCCAAGAGAAGCAAGAATTGATCCTTGGACTTAAGAGTTGAATATTGGTAGATTGAATTAATCGAGGTATTGCTTTCAATCAAGTCTGGATTAGTAGCAATAGCGATAAACGGACCAATCATCCCGGTTCCAAGCAATTCCAAGCCAGAAATAAAGAGAAACAGACAGAGCATCCCTATCAGTGATTTGTGATGCCCCTTCGTAAGGTACAGAAGCTTAGGTAAAAAATGAGCCATTAATGAAACACCTGAATCGAAAATAACTTCTTGAGACTTGTCAATTAGGCTAAATATATAAGCATCGATTAGCGATCTCTACAGTCTATGGATCGTGCGTTATCCACATATGTTAGTTTTCTAAATCCATTTTCACTTGACAAACTTGCTAATCATCTTGCGAAACTCACGCTTCAATACATTCAAAACACGCCTCTTAAATGTTAATCTCCACCCTGACCATGCCGTCATATCAACATACTCAAAGAAATGCTCTTTCAACAAAGGATGTCTTGAATTCCAAGGCTTTAACTCCGAAGAAAAGTGAATAATATAAGGATTTTGGATAAAGTCATTATAAACATCCTCTGAAAATGGACTTGTCTTCCAAGAAGAGTAGGCAAGAGCATGAGGTAGAAGTAGATTCCATCGAGGGTCAAGTTCTCCCCACTGACCAGCGAATAATACATTGAGTGTATCTTGGTCGGGAAAATTCAAAATATTTCGATTTTTTTTGAGAAATTCTATAGCCTGGAAACTGAATTTACTAGCCCTCCATTTTTTGACGTTAATTACTAAAACACCTGAATTAAAATATTTTGAATCGCCACGAATCCCCATCTCCTGGTGATTGAATAGGACTAAGGAACTGGACACATCACGTATCATGACATCTTGTACAGCTAAGACATAATATTCCCCAATATCTTTTTGCCATAAATCTCCCAGATCACCCTTGATTACTAGATCGCAATCTAAATAAATTACTTTTTCAAATTGAGGAGGGATAAGCTCTGGAATAAGTAATCTATAGTAAGCCGCAACAGAAATATGCTTGAGTGCTGTCGGCACTTCTTCAATATAGTTATGTACTTCTTTTTTAATACTTTGGGTTATAGATTCGGGAACTGATAGGAAGCTAACTTTACATTTTTCCGATCTTAGAGATTCAAGTATTTTTTGTTTATTTGCCTTCTTAATACCTCCATCAAAAATGAATACATCTAGTACATGATTGCCCTTAAGATTTTCAAGTGCAGAACGAATGGTCACTGCTAATGGCATAGCATAAGCATCATCAGCAGTGCAGACTAAAACAATAGATTCGCTCTTTTGCTCAGGCTCACATATTTTTTCTTGTTTGATGGTAATAGATTCGCTCTTCTGCTCAGGCTCACATATTTTTTCTTGTTTGATGGTAGCTGTCGATTTGTTAGTGTCCATAAACTTGATAAGCTGATATGCATTTAGATTGGGTGACTCGATTTGCTGTGATGCTTTTAGTGTAAGGCTTTAACGTTTTAACCTTGCCCAGTTTGAATGATAAACAGTTTAAGCACCTAAAAAGCTTGGCATCTTTATCTGATTGTGTTTTTAACCCTTGCCTTTAAACGTACGTAATGCGTACTTAGCCACGCTGGGAATAGAAGATTTATTCGTTCTCGCAGCCTATATTGCTTGCCTAAATTAATCCAGCATTTCACTCGTTGAATGAGCGGCATGTATTGTAGATAGAAATCGAGATTAATATCCCATCCATAAATACTCGGCAGAAAAACGTCTGGTTGTTCCACAATAATTTTATCATTTATATTTTCTAATCCCATCATTTTAGGCATATTGCTTGCACGATCATAAGCATCGTATAAGCATTTTTCCCAATGAGCTCCTGTGTGTATCTCTGTAATTTTTTTCCTGGTTGATTCTCCTAACGAAAGGCGAAAACTCTCACTTATGATCAGACGTAATAAGACCTCTGTATATTTCTCTAAATCTTGAACTTCGAGCAAATGCCCTGCCAAACCTGGCATATCTGTGCCGAGAATTTTGCAAGCATCGGAAGAGTATGGATAACGACTAACTAAAGGTAAGCCATAACTTCCTGCCTCTAGAAGGGAGGTATTTGATGTAAAAGGAAATGAATCCACATAAATATCAGCTGCCTGATAATATGTGTCAGTTTCGTTCGTTTCTCCAATTACTCTGATTCTTCCTTGCGTTTGCTTAATCGCTGATACCCAGTCTTCAGGTTCGTTGAGACCAACAATAATAAGAATTACTTGTTCACATTGTTTGAGTAACTTTACATGGGCATCAGCAAAGCTTACTCCATTCATGGTTCGATATTTCACTCCTCTAGCAATCGAGAGGAGCACAACACTACTTTCAGGAATACCGAGATGTCTCTTTGCTTCTATGCGAGAAAGAGATCTTTGAATAGGTTCTAAAATAATAGGAAGCAATACATTGCGTTCTGCCTGAATGTTTCTGCGTTTCTGAGCCAAGTGCATACCCGACTCACGGAGGCTAATTACTACATCACTAACGCTTGTCCCCAACCAAAACATATGGTCAGCGTGATCTAGGAATAAAATAGGTGGAGACTGCTCCTTATTTGCAAATGCAAGAATTGGAATAACATCATCATTATGTATATGCAGAATAACTAAATCGGCAGAAGCAGCAATTTTTCTTAGTCGCTTAGACCAGGATATAAGATTGCCAATACTTTCATTGAGCACATGTATACTGCCATCACCTTTAACTATGGTCTCCCTTAATATGCTTGGCACTCTGTGATTTGGCGATTGTCTAGTTAAAACTAGGGAATGAACATTCTTGCTATCCTGCTGAATCCAGCGCCAGAGCATTTTGGAGAGTCCACCAATATCCATTACGGATGAAGCAACATGTAAGATATGCATCTGCGATGGTGTGGAGGCTATAGACGGCTCAAGTCTGATTCTAGTTTGGATGCCTACTTGTCCAATTTCAAGGAGGATATGTTCAAGCTCAGAACTGGCAAAAAGGCCACAGTGCTTAGCAACTGCATATGAAGCTGCCATTTCTGAGTAAACAGCTGCCGTACTATAATCGCCGCATTTTAAAAACTCTTTTGCTTTAGTACAAAGTTTGCGAAATTCGGCGAAGTTTTGCGGTATGACTTGCCTGCCTTCTTCTTGCCAACGCATGATTTCATTGTCGTCTAATTTTTCCATAAGTTCACTTTTGTCATTTTTATGAGCTTTTGATCGTTCTATCATTCTTCTTTCGTAAATCTTTCTCGGCTACAATAATGAGTTATTTAACTCATTATTGTAGCCAAGTGTTGTGATATGCGAATCTATAAAGAAAAGGGCAGAGGGAAATTTCCTCGAAGCTTTTGGATATATCAAACAACAATGTTGTTAGCTGGAGTTTGAGGTTTAGCTCCCATATCAGCAAAGACATTAACTGCTATTTGCTGAGCGCGAGTATCAACCCGGGGATTCGTAACCCGATCGCTATCCAGGCCCCATACCCATTGAATAGAACCAGTTGAGAATACCTTCGCCCCACTCGGTGCGGTATAACGAACTGCATTCGAGATGGTATCGTTCGTGCCTGGGGGGAGCAATCCTAAGGGAATCAGCCCACCAGAAGGAACGGGGGATTGTGACAATACGACCAACCCTGCTGGGGTAAAGCCATTGTTCAGCACAGCATCCCATTCATAACCTACCAAACCAGTGAGCCGATCGCCGTTTTGGAGTCCAGTATTGGCATAGTAGGGGTCAGCGGCATTGCTCACTACAAAGTCGCGACCGCTATAGATATTACTAGCACCCCAATCCCCAATGTAGCCGACTCCCAACAGTGAATTTTCTGGGCGATTGACTTCAGAGCTACGAAATAGGGTGGTTGCGGCAGCAGGGTTCGTTTGGGCGATGGGGTCGATAGATGGATTTGAGCCAATCCCAGAACTATCCTTATAGACAGTCATCACACGGCTCGCTTGTCCACTAGTAGAAGGGTCAATTCGTACTTGCCAGTAAGCTGTGTTAGCCGAGAAGAAAGCTAAGTTAATGCCATTATCCCGAGCTTTTTCGACATTATCAAACATTTTCATAGACCAGTACTCATCATGACCAACCGATAGAAAAGTATTTTGGGAATATAGCAGGGAGGGATTGGAATCAACATCCAAGTTGGAGTAGTAAGAAACATCGTAGCCTTGGGACTCTAGCCAACGAGTCATGTTGTATTCCCAAGTCAATGTATTATTGAAGCTTTCAGAGTTCGTAACAGTGTTGTACTGGAAGGGACGGTCAAAGGATACCTGGTAAGCACGACCACCAGTGCTATTAAAGTCATAGCTGCTGTCACCACTGATATTGTTGTAGGCTGCGGCTGTGGTAATGGCATCTTGGAAGCCAATGTCAGATGGACGATTGTCGTCACGCAGTACGAATTGGATATAGTTCTGCTTACCAGAC
>CASBQE010000403.1 GCA_949127665.1 Synechococcales cyanobacterium PMM_0083 | reverse complement strand
TTGGCTATGGATGACTCTGCATTTACGTTATTTATTGGGTTTGGCGCGCTGTGGACAGTGATGGGCATCGCTGCCGTAATCGCCTTGCTTAAAGCCGATGGGCAAAAAATTCGCTTTGGCAAATGGGGCTTGGTCGTCGCAGTGCCGATCATTTTGCCGCTGCTGGCTGCCTTTATTTTTGCGATCGCCCAACGAACCGCTTAGTAGAGTTAGGGTTACTAAACATCCTGAACAATATCCGAATGAAACTGAGCCGCTAGTTCTCGAATAAAGTTCAGTTCTTCAGGAGTTGGAGATTCCAAAGTATCGCGATAGCGCCAACCCCGCTCGTAAACATTCAGCATTTCCTCTGGAGTCAGAGCCGCGATCGCGCCGTTCGTTTGCCAAAGCAGCGATCGCAAGAACGGTAAAGATGTTAATACTGGAACCCTCATAACTTTTTTGCATTGAAGACTTTAATGGTTTAACAGCTACCGACGACGCTTCCAGTATCCCGGCTCCCGGCTGCAATGCATCACTGCCAGAATGAGACTGTAGTCTTGCTAAATTGTGTAGAGAATCCCATAAGGAAACTTCCGTGCCATGCATCGTCGAATGTCATCATCAACCGCAACAGAACGAGCAGGAGATTCTCTAATCCGATCAATCGTATCCTCAATGGCATTGATAAATGCTTGTGCGACCTCAACCCGTTGCTCTGTATAGTATTGAACAGCCTCAGCATATTCAGTCAAAGCTTCAGGGTGAAATGTAACTCTCATGGCTCAAGCAGCCGCCTAACCTGAGCCAATGCGTCTTCTGCCGGAATCGTTTGCACAGAAGCATCTCGAACCTCATCTCTGCGCCTTTTTGCTTCAGTCACCCAAATTGCCTGAATGGTAGAATCAGCGTCGAATTCTAAACTCTCCACTAGTTTGTCTACAAGGATTGCCCTTAATTCGCTAGGCAAAGATAACATTTCTTCTGTCAGTTGCTCGATTGATCTCATAGATCCTCGCAGAATACTAGACTCTGAGCGCATTGTAACAAAGAGCATACGGGCAAAATCTCATGCCCAAACTTAAGCTTGACCCACTCCACTAAACGGGTGTGATTGAGTCTCGCTCAATGATGCCGCCGCCCAGCAAAATCTCGCCGTCATACCAAACAGCCGCTTGTCCTGGAGTGATGCTGCCTTGGGGTTCATCAAACACGACGCGCACCCGATCGCCCTCCAAAGGAATCAGTGTTGCGGGAACGGCAGGCGATCGATAGCGGATTTGCACCTCTGCTCGAATGGGTGATTTTGGTTCGGCGATCGAAACCCAGTTGAGCCGCTGCACCGTACATTCAGCACCAAGAACCGTGGTGCGATCGCCGACAATCACCCGATTTTGCACCGCATCCAGCCCGATCACATATAACGGTTCACTGTGGGCAATCCCCAACCCTTTTCGTTGCCCAATCGTGTAGTGATGCACCCCTTCGTGATGCCCTAGCACCTTGCCCACCTGATCGACAATTTCCCCTTGATGAGGCGTGATGTATTTATCCAAAAACGCCTGCATCGAGCCATTGGCTTCTACTAAGCACAAATCTTGGCTTTCGGGCTTGTCGGCAGTCTGCAACCCAAACTCGGCGGCAATTCGGCGGGTTTCGGTTTTAGGATATTCACCCAAGGGAAAGATAACGTGCCCTAAAACGTCTTGCTCCAAATCATATAAAAAGTAGGATTGGTCTTTGGATCGGTCGATCGCCCGCAGCAGTTGATGGCGACCCGTTTTCTGATCGTGGCGAATACGAGCATAGTGACCTGTGGCGATGCGATCGCAGCCCAACTCAGCGCGAGAATATTGCAACATCGGGGCAAACTTCACCGCTTTGTTGCATTGAGAACAGGGCAGCGGCGTAATGCCATCGCCATATCCTGCCACCAAATAATTCACAATATACTTTTCAAACGCTTCCCGGCTGTCCACAATGTGATGGGGAATGTCCAACTGCTCACACAATTGGGCAGCGTCTACCATGCCCTCCGAGCAGCACTGACCTTTGCCTTTCATTAGCCACAGAGTCAGCCCAATCACTTCATACCCCTGCTGATGAAGAATCGCCGCCGCTGTTGAGCTATCAACCCCACCCGAAAGCCCGACTACAACCTTATTCATGGACTACTAGAAAAACCAATTAGAAATTGCTCTTTCTCTAGGCTAACATCCCCACAAACGATCTAGTGTTGCCTATCAATCTCAGTAGACGTGAAACGCCTGTGCTGGAGGCTTCTACCTAAAGGGAGTTTGAGGAAAGAAATCGTTTTGCTTGTCGCTGTAACCGAATAATTTAGACCGTTTCTCCATCACTGACTAATTTTCGCCTGAGTACTTCTTCTGTCACGTAATTCATCACGTCATACAGAGCGATGAGCCTGCTTGCGATCGCTCCTGTGCCAGAGAAGCAGCCTAGAAGGGGATGGTTTCATGGATTAAACGATCGCGCGTGATGGTCACACAGCCAGAGATAATCGCCCTCTGGGGTCAAGATTTGCTTCAGGTTGCCCCATTGCTTGCTGGCATCCTTTTGTTCTAGCAATTGCCGTAAGGCGCGCAGGGCAGCACCGTCTAAGGTTTCCAGGTGGCGATCTCCACCCAGTACAACTTCTGCGTGATCTAAATCGTCGCCTGTGAGGTCGGGAAGTTTGCCTACCAGTTCCTTTGCTAGGGCAATGTCGTCTTTGAAAATGGCTTCGTAGTCTTTGGCTTCCATCACGCCCAGCCAGGGACCGATAATCGGTGTGGCAAACTTCAGCACTCCGACCATGCGGCGGTAATAGGGGTTAATCACTTTCAACCATTTTTGCGGTTGATCAATCGGATAGAGTCCGCAGGCTTTTTTGGGGTCATCGGGGTCAAGGGTGGGGTGCATACATCCCGGCATCTGGCAGTACAGTTGCAGATACATTCTTTGCGTACCCAGTTCCTGTTCCCAGGCTTTTTTCAAGCGAGAGCGATCGTCGGGACGCAGGACAAACACATTCGGACAATGGGATTCGAGCAATTTTTGTTGTTGGCGGAACTGCCGCAGAAATTGACTCTGTACTAGTTCTCGCAACTCGGATTGACCATCCTGGATTTTATCTAATCGAGCCAGAACGGCATCTTGTGTTGTCCAGTGCAAGCCAAACAGAAGTTGGGTAACGGAAATGTTTTCCAGGCAGGACGGGCATTCGATCGCTTCTTTTGGGGGGGTGCGTTCCAGTCGCTTGACCAGATTGGCATAGTCAAATTCGTGGGTGCAACCGATGTGGCTGGGGTCTGGGCAGGGAATTAGGCGGGTGATTTGCAAACCGGGGTAGCGGCGCAGGGTGAGTTCGATGCCTTCTTTGAGTAAATCAAAGAAACTATGGGGCATGGCACCGCGAACAGTGAGGTGTAAATATTCAGCGTTGGTGCGATCGTCCCTGCCAATTTTTGTCAGTGCCAGATGTTTTTGTTCCCGGTCTTGAAACAAGACTCCGGTGCGCCAGTGGATGCCGCGTCGCTCGCCCTGCTCGATCGTGAAGCGGTGCTGACGGGCAATGAACCAGGTGGGAATGCCGGGTAAGACCTCACTCAGTTGGAACTTCATGGCGATTTCTTTGCAGTTGGATTCCTGTTGCTTGGCATCCCAGAGTGATTCATAGGCGGGTGGCTCAAATGGTAACCGTTCCACAATCAGGCTGATGTCTTTGTTCTCCAGGGTGCGGTAGGAGAGGTCAAACCGTTCCATCAACCGGAGAAAGTGGTCGCGCATGGGTGCATCCAGATCTTTCCAGAGTTGCTCCATGCAGGTGCGGGTAAAGATGCCATTGCAACGAATCACTTCCTCTGCTTCCAAGGCTTTGCTGATGTGTTCTGTCACCCACTGGGGCTTGAAGATGACCAGATCGTTGAGTTCATCGTTATCTTGAAAGAAGAGAATTTCGCCCAATTCATGCAGCCAGGTTGCCAGGACGGGTTGACTGTCGGGTGCAACTTTATGATGGGTCATTACGCCCCAAAACTTCTGCGGGGTCGTGTATCGTTGTTTAGAGCTTCTTAAAGCATTGGCAAAATTGAGCCAGGTAGTGGGCCAGCGTTCCCCCATTAAGGGTAATGCAGCGGCAGCATCCGTGATTGCCTGCCTCAATGGCTCAATGCCTGTGCCTTGCAGGTTGCTGGTTTCCCATTGTCCAATGATTTGCGGGAACTGCTGCTGCAATTCACTCAAGGGCAGGTTGGCATCGCGTTCGTCAATGTGGGTTGCCACGAGAATGATCGGAGAATCGGGAGCGTTGGCGCGGATGGTCTTGAGCCAGTAAACCAATTTGCCCTGTTCCCAACCGAGACGAGCATTCCACGCCAGCAGAAACAGGGAACGATTGGTGAGAAAGAACTGATGGGTAGCATGGTAAATTTCCTGTCCGCCAAAGTCCCAGGTATTCAGTTGCATGGTGACATCGGCGATCGCGGGATGGGGCAACCGTAGGCTCCCGATCGCAATTCCAGAAGTGGTCGATTCCTGCTGGTCAAACAGTTCCCGATTCAACACCCGCAGGAGAGAGGTTTTACCTACCCCTCCTTCCCCCACTACAAGCAGTTTAGATACCCACTGGGGTGTACCCGTTAGCTGCGCTTGTAGGTAAGCCAAAATGGCATCTGTACCCTGCTCTACAATCTCTGGCGGCGGTAAGGTGAGGGGATTTTGATCGAGGGAAAGCCGAGCCAGATTGGTCAGTTGCCCCAATGAACTTGGCAACGCTATCAATTGATTTTGATCGAGGGAAAGCCAGGTCAAATTGCTCAGTTGCCCCAATGAACTTGGCAACGCTGTCAATTGATTTTGATCGAGATCAAGCCGAGTCAGATTGGTCAGTTGTCCCAATTCTGTTGGCACCACTGTCAGTTGATTGTGGTAAAGGTAAAGCAATGTCAGATTGGTTAGTTGTCCCAATTCAGTCGGCACCATTGCCAGTTGATTGTGGTCGAGATCAAGCCGAGTCAGATTGGTCAGTTGCCCCAATTCAGTCGGCACCATTGCCAGTTGATTGTGGGCGAGGTTAAGCACTGTTAGATTAGTCAGATGCCCCAATTCAGTCGGCACCATTGCCAGTTGATTGTGGTCGAGGGAAAACACTGTCAGATTGATCAATTGTCCCAATTCAGTCGGAACCACTGTCAGTTGATTGTGGTCGAGGGAAAGCACTGTCAGATTGATCAGTTGACCCAATGAACTTGGCACCGCAGTCAATTGATTGTGGGCGAGGTCAAGCCGAGTCAGATTGGTCAATTGTCCCAATGAACTTGGCACCGTAGTCAGTTGATTGGCGGAGAGGTGAAGCCGAGTCAAATTGGTCAGTTGCCCCAATTCCTGTGGCACCGCAATCAGTTGATTGTCAGAGAGAGAAAACTGTATCAGATTGGTCAGTTTACCGAGTGACCTTGGTATCGCAGTCAGTTGATTTTCGTAAAGGTCAAGCTCTGTCAGATTGGTCAGTTGACCCAATTCCTGTGGCACCGCAATCAGTTGATTGTCGGCAAGGGTAAGCCAAGTCAGATGGGTCAGTTGACCCAATGATCTTGACACCGCAGTCAATTGATTGTGGGCGAGGTCAAGCTCTGTCAAATGGGTCAGTTGCCAGAGTTCGGCAGGGAGTTCCGTTAAACCTTTGCCAGAGAGATCTAACGAGGTCTGTCTGGTTTGGGCAGCACGGTAAATGATTTTGAGTAGTTCTGCCTGATTCATCGGGCACTTCTCCCAGCAAGTGAATGTTTTTGAGTTGTGATCCCTCGCCACTCAATTGTCGCCGCTCACCATTCAATTGTCACTCTCGACCATTCCAGTGCGCTAATCCTCTTTTGCCTAGTGCCTGCCAACTATGGCATTGTTACCCTGCACAAACCGATTATCCTTGCCCATAAATCGATTGTTTTCATCCCTTTTTGCATTGTTTCTGTCCACAACACCGTTGCACCCTAAACCATCAATATTGCAGCAAAAATCTGTAGCAACGTTAATAGATAAGTCTCAGTGGGCACAATAAATCCATCATCTACTACGGAGATATTCCATGCCACCGCAAAACACCAGTCGTCGTTTAGCCGCTCAATTGCTCAACCAGAACGTTGACTCTCTCAACGGCTTCAACACCATCCAGGGTTACAGCACCAAACGCCAAGAAGCCACCCCCGCCGCTCTACAGCAAACCTATCAGTCAATGCTGGCATTCCAGCAAGCCGAAACCGAAAAACTTGCCCTTTATCGCGCCGCCGCTGATGCTGCCCGACTGGCAGAATGGGAATTCCACAACGCAGTCTTGGCAATGAAAGAAGTCGTGCGGGGACAGTTCGGTGCAGACAGCAACGAAGCACAATCCGTTGGCTTAAAGAAAAAATCTGATCGCAAACGCCCTACCCGCCAAAAAGTCGCCGTTGCCAGTTAGCAGATTGGGCTTGCCCGATGTTAAAGCGATCGCTCTCCCCAATCATAGTTCAAGAGAGCGATTCTCTTACGTTGCGGGAAGCCCCAAGCTCCAGAGACACTTCGCGATCCTCTCCATACTCTTGCCGTTCATCTA
>CASBQE010000402.1 GCA_949127665.1 Synechococcales cyanobacterium PMM_0083 | reverse complement strand
GTGGCAGAATATTTGCGATCGAATGTGGCGCTGTTGAAAAACATGGTGGCGCGAGGATATGGCGATGCCAGAACCATTTTGCGACGGGTTGCCCAAATGGAGCAGTGGCTGGCGAATCCCAGCTTGATTTCAGCAGATCCCGATGCGGAATATGCTGAAATCATTGAGGTGGATCTAGATCAAATCAAGCAGCCGATCGTCGCGGCTCCGAATGATCCCGACAACATTAAGCTGATGACAGAGTGTGCCGGAGATCCGATTCATGAAGTATTTATCGGCTCTTGCATGACCAATATTGGGCACTATCGCGCCGCTGCAAAGGTGCTGGAAGGCGCGGGAACCGTAAAGGTGCGCCTCTGGATTTGTCCCCCGACCCGCATGGATGAACAACAGCTAAGAGAAGAAGGCTACTACGGAATTTTTGCGGCTTCCGGGGCGCGAACCGAAATGCCGGGATGTTCGCTATGTATGGGCAATCAGGCGCGAGTCGCGGACAATACCACCGTGTTTTCCACCTCAACCCGCAACTTCAATAACCGCATGGGCAAGGGCGCTCAGGTGTATCTCGGTTCCGCAGAACTGGCGGCAGTCTGTGCCCTGTTGGGCAAAATCCCCACGCTGGACGAGTACTTGGAGATTGTGACGAAAAAAATCGATCCGTTTGCAGCGGATCTTTATCGCTATCTCAACTTCAATGAAATCGATGGCTTTGCCGATGAGGGGCGGGTGTTGCCGAAAGAAGAGGAGGCGAAACTCACTGCCACTGTTGGATAGAAGCGCGATCGCGGTGCCAATTGCCCCGCGATCGCTTTTGTTGTTATCTGTAAATAGATTGAGGGAACACTATAGCTGCGATTACACTTCTACTTCATCACTAATCTTATGAGTTGTTCCAAAGTCTGTAGACGCTTGTTCTCCACACTATTCGTTGCAATTTTTCTCATTTTTGAATTGCATTTCGTTTCACCTGAGTCTGCATTCGCAGGTGGAATAGTTAACTGTCCCGGCTTCCATAATAAATGTTCTCAAGTAAATGTAGAAG
Source organism: Synechococcales cyanobacterium PMM_0083 (assembly GCA_949127665.1). Classification (GTDB taxonomy): domain Bacteria; phylum Cyanobacteriota; class Cyanobacteriia; order Leptolyngbyales; family Leptolyngbyaceae; genus ULC077BIN1. The sequence goes on along the minus strand of CASBQE010000402.1, from coordinate 18,769 downwards.
TTGGCTTACCTGAGGCTACAGGTTTCATGACAGGTGTTGTCGGAGATCTTGCAGCTATTTACAGCATGGGAAGCGTAGTGGGTTTTAGCGGAGCAGGTATTGCATCTGGTTTAGCTACTATTGGTAGTGTTGTGGGCGGCGGGATGCTAGCAGGAGTTGTTATGACAACTGTGGCACCTGTAGTTGTTGCTATCGCTATCAGTACTGCTATTCAGAGTGCGTCCCAAAATAATTCGCAAGGTTCACGATAATTGATAAGGTTCGAGTTCATAGTAGATGGACCACCAGTATCACAACAAACTCGTAGGCGGGATCGACTTAGAGCTTGGAAAGTAGCGGTGCGGCAAGAAGCTGAGAAATACTGGTCATCGGAGCAAAAAACAGCTACTGGGCTGATTATGTTTCAAATAACTTATTTCTACGATTCCGTTTCGATGGACGTAGATAACATTGTTAAGCCAATTCAAGATGCCATTATTGGGCTATCCTATGTCGATGACAACCAAGTCACCGATATTCTGGCGAGAAAAAGGGATTTGTCAGGTACCTTTAAAGTAGAGAACATGACCGCGATTCTGGCAGAAGGCTTTGCTCGTGGAAATGAGTTCCTGCATATCGTCATAACTGATGCTCCTGACCAAGAGGTATTAACCTGATGGCAACCCCAACTGCGAACATAGAAAGAGCGCGCTTGCTAAAGTTAGCAGATGAGTATCGTGATAAGGGATATGCAGTTTCGTTTCATCCAATCCCTGAAGATCTACCTGATTTTTTGAGAAGCTATCGTCCTGATATGATCGTGCGCCGGGGAGAAGAAGCCGTAGTCATTGAGGTTAAGTCACGCTCTTCGCTTAACTCCTCCTCAACTCAATATTTACGCAATCTAGCCCAGGCAGTAGAGCAACATCCTGGCTGGAGATTTGAGTTAGTAGTGACCAACCCAGACGAAACCACATATTCCCAAAAAGCTGAGGGATCTTTTCAAGAGCATGAAATAAGATCACGCTTAAAAGTAGCAAAGCAGCTTTCAGAGCAGCATCCAGAGTCAGCTATCCTATACTCTTGGTCTTTAGTTGAGGCAACTTTAAGGCTTATTGCAGAGAAAGAAGAAATAAGCCTACAAAGATTTGATCCCCTTTATTTAGTAAAGCGGCTAACAACGGAAGGTGTGATTTCAAGATCTGAGTATCAGATTCTGATGAACGCGCTCTCATTGCGTAATGCTATTGCTCATGGTTTCAAAACTGCACAAATCACGCAAAACTCTGTGTATGAGGTAATTGAAATCACAGAGCAACTATTGAAAGCTCTGCACAGTGATGAAGAAGCAAACTAACAACCGCGCTGCACCGGAACTAAGAATATTGCTGGCTGTGTTGTAAATGTTATCATTCAGCCCTCCAAACCCAAGCGTTACAGCGATCGCTTTCTCTACTCAGCTACTCATTTAATGAGTCTTTTTGTAGCACTGTCAGGCAATTTTATTGTTGGTTAATTTGATCACCACAACCATCAACAGAAACAGAATACAGCATGATAGCGCCACCAATGTTTCTTGAATATTGGGCGGTATGACTACAATAAATCCTTGGTCTTTAATCAGAGTAGAAAAGCTTGAGACGCAAAACGGCATTAGATAAAGCCTAAAAGTTTGCCAATGATCGCGATCGCGCATTTCACCAGAAGAAACACTGAGCAACAAGCCTGTGCCAATCACAACACTAATCCCAATTGCATTAATCCATATCTTTAGGGAAGGATCAAAATGAAACCAAACGACTACGACATACCAAATGAGGTAGCACCAGAGAATCATTTTATCTAGCTTGATTTTGTAAAAGTATTGAAATAACCATTTCATATCGCTAAAGGGCTTCGCTTTTTATGATTATTTAATAGTTAAAACTTTTGGATAAAAGGAAATCTGACAGCTTAAGCAATCAGGAATGGAGAGCCAAAGAATCTTCTAATAAAACCAGTTGATAGCCTGCATCAGCAGGTGACACAACTGAAATAAAAACCAATGGCTCATCCCCGGTGTTGACCACGCCATGCACACATCCAGTCGGAGCAATTACGACATCTCCAGCCGCGATCGCTTTTCTAGTTCCCGCTTGATCCAAATAATACTCTCCGTGACCAGTCAAAATAGTCCAAGTGTCTTGCCCGTTGGGATGAATATGAGCAGGGATTGTCTGCCCTGGCTTGATATACCAGACGACAACGACAGTATTATTAGACTCTGTAATCACTGATCGAATCGGCTCTCCATCGGTTGGCTGAAAAAACTCAGAGCTGTTAAATATCCTAGTTTCACTCATCTTTGTTTTGCATCTTTATTGAAATAGGGTGATGGCGGATATATTTTATTTTTTATCTTTTTCAGTTTGTGATTGTCTCACTAATCACTGGAGGAAATTGTCGCCTTGATAACGTTATTTTTTCTAGAGGCGATCGCATTTTTAAACGGCAATACAGAACTATAGTAAAACGCGACTCCGCAAAAAGGATAGCTTAATGAATAGTGGATTAATTCTGCCTGAAAACTGGCAAGACTGGCTGGTTGTGTTTGGCTATATTAGCTTTACTGCCTTCATTATCTGGCGAGTGTTAATCAGCAAATAAGATACGAGAATTGATAAGGGCTTAGCAGACAATGAATAGAATGAAATGAGCAAAGGTTTTAAAGGGCTGCTGACCTTTTCGTTAAGGCTAAAATAACGATGCAAAATCAGGAATCAACAATGGGTGCCGTTGGCGTTGAAGTCAAGCTCACAAATGCAATTGACAAAGCTTTGGTGGATCGTGGTTCCCTTGCTCCTCGTCATCTTCGAGACTGTGTAATGCAAGGATTGGTGGATACGGGCGCGTTAACCCTAGTGGTGCCCCCAAACATAGTTCAACAATTGGGCGTAAGAATTCAAAGGCAGCAAATTGCCCGATACGCCAATGGGTATGAGGAGGCTGTGGGAGTCACTGAACCCATCATAATTGAGCTTCTAGGGCGGCAAACCACACTGGAAGCGCTTGTTGTTGGTGATGAAGTCCTCATCGGTCAAGTAGTACTGGAACTCTTGGATTTGCTGCCCGATTGCAAGAACCAGCGGTTGATTCCCAATCCAGCCAACCCAGATTATCCGATCGCGATGATTAAGTGAACCCGCGATCGCCGTTAGGTTTTTTGATCTAACCGAATGACTTGCTCCAACGCTGTTTTTTCCTTCGCTCGCTGCGCGTAAGGTTCAAGTGTTGCCCGATCGCAACCCGTCAAAAGTTGCAGATCATCTAGGCTAATTCCCCGCATCAACAGTTCCACGCACCAGGTTTGTTGAGCTTGGGCGATCGCGGGACGGTTTCCGTTTGGGGTGAGTAATCCGTCTGTCCAGGTTTGCCACCGCTGCCATAGCTCCAGTTCTATGAGCGACTGACCATCATCACCCACAAACAACGACGGTTCGTTATCTTTGCGGCTTCTGAGCCATTGAGTCAATGGATTGCGCGTGTAGGAACCATAGCGTTTCCCCAAAATCCATTGATTGACTGGAACCTGCCGTATTCCGTGAGAAACCTGTAACAATTGTTGATCAGCATCACTAATGTAGTGAACTTGTTGCAAGCTGATTACCTCTAACGGACTTAAGCCAGCACCAAACAAAACATAAGCGATCGCATAGTCTTGCACACCCAGCTTCTTAGCTCTCTGCAAAATGATATGAACTAAATTTGCAGGTAAATCAGCAATGATTACTGAACTACGGGAAGACGCAGATTGGACTAAACCAACCGACCTAAAAGACAGTTGTGAAGCACTGGAAAATGCGCCATTTAAAAAGAGTGTCACGACAGTTTCTAAAAAATCTTCGCGACTTTGCCAAAGCTGATGAAAATCACTTGTAAACTCGATCACGGCGTACCCTAAAAGCATCCCATTCAGTAAGCTTGCCAGCTTCTCGGCGGGAAGACGAGTCTGCAACTGCCCTTGCTCAATGACCATCGCAAAATAATCGGCAACATAATCATTCGCTTGAGTAAACCCTTTTCCTAATGCTGCGCGATTTTCTGCGGGATATTGCCCGGATTCGCCGACCACCGATCGCACCAATGCCGGAACCGCTTCTAATGCTTTCAAACAGGCGTTGGCATAGGCTTTGAGTGCCTCGTGAATATCACCCAAGCTGCCCGTCTCGTTGGTCTGGCGCACCAATGTTTGCCCCAACTGGGTAAACACCGCCGCTTCTTCAATCACGGCTAGCAGTAGCCCATGCTTATTACCAAACTGGCGAAATAATGTCACTTCATTCACCTCTGCCAGTTCAGCAATTTGCCTCGTCGTTGTTTCGGTCACGCCTTGGGTCGCAAACAGGTCAAGGGCAGAATGAATTAACCGTTGTCGAGTCGAGTTTCGCTGAGAAGTCATCATCAAAATGTAAGTGGCACTTGCACAAATAGCAAAGAGTTGTTACAGTGAAAATGTAAGCGGCACTTGCATTTCTTCTACTGTAGACGCTTTCTGAATCATTTGCGGTTTTTGTCAGACGGCGCTGCTTAAATCCATTCAATATTTCAATTCATAAGGAGTGATGATGACTTCCAATTCGATTAAAGCGGCTTCTGTCGAGCAGCCAGCTTCTCTAAGCTGGGTGAGTGTGGGCTTCTTTGGTGCAGTTCACGCGATCGCGCTTTTATCACCCTGGTTTTTCTCCTGGTCGGCTCTAGGTGTTGCCATCTTTCTACACTGGCTATTAGGCAGCATTGGCATTTGTTTAGGATATCATCGCCTGCTGACCCATCGCAGTTTTCAAGTGCCCAAAGTTTTGGAATATGCGATCGCTCTCATCGGCGGATTAGCTCTTCAGGGTGGACCGATCTTTTGGGTAGCCGGACATCGCCAACATCATCTACACACCGAAGACAACGAAAAAGATCCTTATTCTGCCAACAAAGGGTTTTGGTGGAGCCACATGCTCTGGCTGTTCTACCCAACCAAAAAGTTTTTTGACTATGACCAGTACAAACAGTATGCGCCAGAACTCGTCCGCGATCCTTTCTATCGTGGCTTGAACACTTACTTCTTGCTGCTTCAGTTGCCTTTAGGAATCTTGCTTTACCTGATGGGCGGCTGGTCGTTTGTCATCTATGGCGTGTTCCTCAGAGCCGTGTTGCTATGGCACAGCACTTGGCTAATCAACTCCGCCAGTCACATGTGGGGGTATCGCAACTTTGAATCGGACGATAACTCTCGTAACCTTTGGTGGGCAGCGCTTTTAACTTATGGCGAAGGCTGGCACAACAACCACCACGCTGCCCCTAACGTCGCAAAAGCGGGGCTGAAATGGTGGGAAATCGACATGACTTGGTGGGCAATTCAAGGCTTGAGGAAACTAGGCTTAGCGAAACGGGTAATTTTGCCAACCCATTCCTAAAATGTTTTTCCTGGAAGATAAACCTCTGTCGTGAACCAGTCCTGGTTTGTCAGAGGTTTTACCATTGCCTTAACAGATGCAAAATAGGGCTTGCCTTCCCCATCTTCGGCATCGTGAAATAGGTTTGTCACTGGCTGATAGCCGCTAGAGCCATAAATTTTAGGATTGCCAAACAAAACGGCATACTCAACCCTCTGGGATATTAGCCAGACCTGGATCGCCGCCAGGATGTGCTTAACATAGCCGTTACCGCGATGATTGGGATGTACACACACTTCGGCAATGCCGCCAATTGGATACTTTACGTTATCGACCACCACATACTTTTCGTGAACTGCAATATGGGCGATCGCCATTCCAGTTTGATCCCGCATCAGCCAGCGGTGACTAGGGGGTTCATTAAAATAGCGCCGTTCTTTAAAGATGGCATCACAAGGCTTCGTGAAACAGAGGCAAAGCAACCTACGAAGGTTTTCATCCAGAAGCGGATCAACAGCGGCATCAGGCAAATATTCGATCGACGGGATTGACATTGCTTCTTGGGCAGGGCTTTACGCTTGATGATCTTTGAGGGAACGGTGAAGTAATCGACAGGGCCAGAGAAACGCGCCACAGATGCTAACGGAAGCGATCGCTGCAACTCTGTGCCAGTATTTAGTCGACTGCTCAGTTGACTTGGATGGAAGCTCGTTAGTTGGCGGAGATTCAAAAGCTGAAGGCGGTAGTTGACTTGCAGCATTAATCCCTTCAATCACGGCTCCAAAAGAATAAGCGCCTAGGGCAATGCTCAGCCAATGGTTCATAGCGTTGTTCTAGTGAGTACCTTGACTCAGAGATCGCCGTTCTTCGGCAATATCCCGAATCAGAGGCAGGCGAGACTCAATATAGGTATTGAGGCTGTTAGCAGTTTGAGCATCAAGCACCTGCTGATTGGCAAACTGATTTAGCAGCAATTTTACTAAGTCAGAATCATCAAATTGCAACAACAGATTGACTTGAGTAGACTCGATTACAGCCCAAAGCTGTTGCATCATTTTGGCAGTGATCATCGATCTTTGTCTCTTAAGGATTTCTTTATATTCTCACACTTTTCTGAATGCTGCCTGATTCTCAGGGCTGACTTCACGAATCAACACGCAGAGTGAAGAAAAACTTTGTGACTCCGTAAAAAAGGCTTCGGGTTTCAGGTTAACTCCTACCCTGCGGCAAGCAGAAGCCACGGAGACGCTACGCGAACGGGTTTTAGATTCATATTTATTCCGTGACTTCTAATCTCCATCATCTATGCTGATATGCCTGCTTTAACCAGGTGAAGCGGAATGTAGCACCGCTGCCTTCTTTAGAATCAATCCAAATGCTGCCACCTTCGGCTTCAACGATTCTTTTGACGATCGCTAATCCGATTCCGGTGCTTTCTTTCGTGTCACGAGCTTCTAGGGTTTGAAAAATGACGAATACCTTGGTGTGATAATTTGCGTCGATGCCGGGTCCATCGTCCGTCACAGCAAACTCGTAAAACGCACCTTGCTCTTGCACAGTGATGGTGATGTGACCATCGGGGCGATCGTGATGTTTGATGGCGTTGCTGATCAGGTTGGCAAACACTTGCCGCAGCAACATTACTTTGGTGGTGAAGGTGGGCAGGTTGGGCGCGATCGCGATCGTAAAGGTATCAGGAGGAGCCAGCGAATCGATTATTTCTTCAAGCAACACCTGCACGGAAACCAGTTCCAGCGGGGCTTTAGTGCGCCCCACACGGGAATATTCCAACAGTCCATTAATCAAGGCTTCCATTCGATGCACTCGTCCCCGCAGCAGCAGCATTTGGCGTTGGTTTTCGGGGGCAAGTTGTCCTTGCAGGTCTTCTTCAATCCATTCAGAAAGATTGGCGATCGCCCTCAGCGGTGCTTTCAAATCGTGGGAGGCAACATAGGCAAACTGTTCTAATTCGCGGTTGCGATCTTCGAGGGTGATATTGGTTTGGGCAAACATCGTGGTCAGGCGAGTCAATTCATCGGCGCGAGACTGGAGCTTTTCCTGATTTGCCTGCACCTCAGTCATGTCGCGGATGATCGCAAGCAGTCGGCGATCGTCTAATTGCACGTCACTCACCGAAATCGCGATCGGAAAGGTCGTGCCGTCTTTGCGAATTCCTGAAGTTTGCCAAGCCTGCCCACTCATCACTGGCGGACTATCCATCACGCTTTGTTTGGCGTTTGTGTGTTGGTTTCGGGTGAGCGACTGAGCCTCAACCAACAATCGCTCAATTTTATGCCCAATCACTTCATTGGGCTGATAGCCAAACATCTCACACGCCGTTGGGTTGAAGGTTTCAATCTGGCTATCTTCATCTAGGATAATTACGCCATCAACTACATTGGCGACGATCGCGTCTAACAAAGAGCGACTTTCTCGCAAGCGTTCTTCGCGATCGCGCAAATCTCGATCCAGTTGGCTAAACAAATAGGTGGCGGCAAAAAATCCCAACCCGCTAATGATGGCTGTAAACCAGATAGCCGCAGAAGTCACTTCCTGAATCGTTTCCCGCTGTTTCAGCAAATTATCTTTATTGGCTTGCTCTGACTGCTGCATTTTGCTGATGGAAGCGCGTAGGGCATCCATGTTGGCTTTGCCTTGATACAACAAGGGCTTGCTAGAAAACGCTGCTGTGTTAGACGATCGCTGGGCATCGGTGGCAGTAATCACCTGTTGCGAAATATTCAAATTACGCTGCACCCATTGTTGAATCGTGTTGAGTTCTTGCAGTCGCCCTGGCTTTTTTTGCTGTAATTGTTGCAGTCGTATGAGCGAAGGTTGATAGTTTGCGAGAGATTGACGATAAGACTCCAGAAACAGGCGATCGCGGGTAAACGCATAGCCCCGCACACCAGTTTCCACATTAATTTGTTCAATCAGCAGTTGATTACTTTCGCGGATCACTTCATCGGTTGATTCAATCTTTCGCCGAACACCGATTAATGATTCCCGCGACCACACCCACGCAGTCAACGTCATCATCAGACAAATGGCTGGAATGGCAACCACGATCGCGCCCCGATCTCGGATCGGCAGCCGCGACCAACCCGTCCACAATTTTTTAAGTAGCCTTCTTTGCATAGGTCAAACGCTCACGGTTCTGGGGCAACATCTTTGGGCTGCTTCAGCCAGGTGAATCGAAAGGTGGTGCCTTGCCCAACTTCAGATTCCACGCGAATCTGACCGCCTTCAGTTTCAACAATTTTCTTGACAATGGATAAGCCTACACCCGTATTTTCTTTGGAATCGCGGGCGGTCAAAGTTTGAAAAATGACGAAGATGCGATCGTGATATTCGGCGGCAATACCGGGTCCATCATCGGTAACGGCAAATTCGTAAAAGGCGGCGCGATCGCAGGCAGTGATGGTGATACAACCATCACTGCGATCGTGATGCTTGATGGCGTTACTGATGAGGTTGGCGAACACCTGACGCAACATCAGTTGCCGTGCTGGCAGGGTGGGTAAGTCGGGAGCAAGGGCGATCGCAAAGCTGGCGGGTGGATCGAGAGAATCAATCACCTCTTCTAGCAAAGCGCGGATGGAAACGGATGCGATCGCGGCTTGAGTGCGCCCCACGCGAGAATAGTCTAACAGTCCACTAATCAATGCGTCCATCCGCAGAACTCGGCTTCGCAATAGCCCCATTTGAAGCTGATTTTCTGCGGGCAGTTGCCCTTGCAAATCAGCTTCAATCCATTCCGCTAGATTTGAGATTGCCCTGAGCGGTGCTTTTAAATCGTGGGAGGCAATGTGGGCAAACTGATCCAATTCGCGGTTGCGTTCTTCTAGCAAGGCGGCGGTGTGGGCAAGGGTCAGGTTCAACTGAGCGAGTTGAGCGGTTCGTCGCGCCACCCGATCTTCCAGTTCGGCGTTTAGCTGATAAATTTTGGCTTCGGCTTGCTTGCGCTGAGTGATGTCGCGTCCTTCGGGAATCAGCAGCACAATCTCCCCAGTGTCATCTCGCATGGGTTTCAGTGAAAAATCGCAGGTCGCAGTGATGCCGTCTGCCCCAGATAGCTCCACTTCATATCGAATGAATTCTCCAGCAGCGGCACGGGCGATCGCGTCGCGCAATTGGATCTGAGCATTATGGGAACCTTGCCACCAAGGACAGTCCCAAAACATCTGCCCAATCACCTGATCGGCGCTTGCTCCAATAAAGTCTAAAGCCGTCTGGTTGGCTTCAATCAGTTTGCCATTCGGTTCTAGCAGCCCCACAAATTGAAAAGTTTGGTCAAAAATGGCGCGAAATCTGCGCTCTTTGTCTCGCAGCTCTCGCTCCGCTTGGAGGCGATCGGTAATGTCTTGCTGCACTGCAACCACCACCGAACCATATTCAGGATGCTCAAAAATAGACGTGGTGGCTTCACACCAAAACAAAGTTCCGTCTTTTCTAATGTTGTGTACGGTGTAGGTCGCTTCACCGTTTTGCTCTACTTGCTGCAAAATTTCGCGGGTGACCGCTTCGGCTGCTGGCAAATCTGGAGCATAGTTCAAAATTGCAACGGGCTGCCCATTTAGCTCTCCTGGTTCATAGCCAAACAGTTGCTCAAACTTGGGGTTGGCATACACAATCACGTTATCGCTTAATCGCACTAGGCAAATGCCTTCCGCCATATTGCGCGTGATCACGGTTTGCAGTTCCCGCTCCTGTTCCAGTTCGGTTTCCACACGCCTCGCCTGACTAGCTGGGGTGCAGATTCCCACCCATTTTTCCACGGCGTTTGCCGCATCTACAATGGGGCGACCCTTCACAACAAATCGCCGATGAGCGCCATCGACTTGCCGAAAGCGCAGCTCTAATTCAAAGGTTTGTTCGGTATTAATGGATTGTTGCCATTGCCGAAAGGCGATCGCGCGATCATCTGGATGAATCCGATCGAACAATCGCAATCCCAACGAATCGGCGATCGCCACACCCAGCGTTTCCGACCAAGCCTGATTCAAATAATTGATCGCTCCATCCGCATTGGCAACCCACATCATTTGTGGCAGCGCATCCATAAGCTGCTCATATTGGGTGTAGGGATGCAGTTCTAGCGGATGCGAATCAAAAGCTGCAACACTCAATATTTCAGCAGAATTAGAAACTTCGTTCATGAGGCAAACTTAATCAAACGTAGACTTCCGCTGCAAGATACTTAATTTTATAGCTTCCAAGATTGATAAAACCCAAAGGTTGAGAATGAGCTGCCGCTGCTTGAACGGCTTAAAACTCAACTGCTTAAAAACACTTTTTGTACAGGAGCTTTATTTTCTGCAACTATAAAGTTCTATATGTCAAACTGCACATACCTAATGAATCAACTTGTCATCTATCATTGGGCTAAGTTCTATACTTCCTGCGCTTAGTCAGCACTGCGCCCCAAACCGTTAAACGTAGAGTGTTAATAAAAGACAAATGGCTGATATTGGGATTGTGTTAATTGAAGATCATGACCTGACCCGGTTAGGCTTGCGAACTGCCTTGCAACGACACAATGGCATTCGGGTTGTGGGAGAAGCAGGCAATGCCACAAAAGGATTGGCTTTGCTGCAAGATAAACAGCCCGATGTTGCCGTGGTAGACATTGGGTTGCCCGACATGGATGGAATTGAGTTGGTTCGTCAATTCAAACAGTTTCAAGTAGACCATAATGACTTCTCAACTAAAATTCTGATTCTGACAATGTATGACACCGAGAATTCAGTATTAGCAGCCTTTGCCGCTGGTGCTAATTCTTACTGCATGAAAGATGTCAATATTGACCAATTGGTAGAGGCAATTCAGTCAACCTCTGAAGGAAATTCCTGGATAGATCCGACGATCGCAAATATTGTGCTGCGTCAGGTGCGTCAACCGCTTGCAGTTGATCCGACTCAACCCAAAATGATCAGCATTGAAGGAGTGGAACCTGCTTATGAAGAAATTTTGGATAACGTTCAACTCACCGATCGCGAACTAGAGATTTTGCAGTTGATTGTGGAAGGTCTGAGCAATAATGCGATCGGTGAAACCTTGTTTATTTCTCTGGGCACCGTCAAAACCCATGTCCGCAATGTTCTCAGCAAACTCTGTGCCGATGATCGCACCCAGGCAGCCGTACTAGCGCTGCGATCGGGCTTAATCAGCTAAAAGCGGGGCGAGCGTTACAAAGTGCGGAGTACGGAGTTTTCCATTTCCTATTCAACCTTCGCACTTCGGCACTCGCCACTCATCATTCGCGACGTTTATCGTCTAAATTGCCCCTTGGTAAAAGTTCTTGTTTCACCAGAGGGCGCGGTCACCGTCGTGGTGCCATTTTGAGTAGAGCCGTTGTAAGTATTGCCATTGACGGTCGTAGTGTTCTGACCCGCATAGCCAGAGGTTGGATCATAGCCAGCATTGCCGTTGGTATTCACATTCACGGTTTGTCCTTGTGCTCCTGTTGCGCTGCCGCTGCCGCTATAGGTTGCATCCCCCGCTCCATTGGTTTTAAATTGCCCTTGTCCGCTGCCCGTGCCGCCATTGGGTGCAGCAAATGAGCCTTGTCCTGTGCCTGTGTACCCTCCTTGGCGATTGGGAACCACAATGCCAGAACCAGATGCCGCGCCACCGCGAGGTCCAGTTATTTCACGAGCTGAAGCGGGTAATGCGCTCAGACCGACGACTAATCCAATCAGTGAAAGAGACAGAATAGATTTCATGGGGATTCTCCTTAAGTCAATAAACTGGACGAATAAACAATCAACTGACGCGAATTCAATCAACCGATGCTAAACATTGCTTGAACTTGTTGAATCGACAGTTGCCATTGGCGTTCTGGTTGCCAACTATCTACATCAAAGGTGGAGGTTTGCCCGCGTCGATAGGCACGCACAATCCTCTGCTCTATAGAATTTGGGCGATCGCAAGATTGGGCATAGACCATTTTCAACAGCCCTAATCCCAAAAGAATCTGAGCCAAATGAAACTTAGCGCCCAGCAAAAAGGCTTGCACTTCTACTTCACCGATGGGGTCAGTGTTGTAGCCAGTCAGCACATGCACGCTGTCGTGGAGTTGCTTGCGGCGTGGTCCGGTGGTAAACGGTTTGAGGTTGTGCTGATCTAAAAAGTCTGCCAATGTTCGACCCAATGTTGCAGGTGGAAGTTGGCGCAGGTGTTGCAGGTCAACGATTGGAGGCACGTTGATGCCTAATACTTCACCCACTTGATCGACCCGCTGCAAAAAATGAGCAATTCTGGCTTCTGGCGATCGCATTGAAACTTGCATAATCTGTCACTCCTCTATGAGTTGGTTTGGATTGAATGGGTGCTGAACGGTTAGAAGGGCATTTTCCCTAAGCCTTTAGCACGGATAGTTTGTTGGATTTTCTGCTTTTGCTGAAGGGTGAGCATTGTGCTGAAATCAGTTCGAGCAGACTGCATCACTTGGCGCAATTGGGCTTTTTGCTCAACCGACAAGTTCAGTGTCGCGATCGCCTGTTGCAACTGTTGACCTTGAGCCGTAATGGTTTTCAACTGTTCTCGCTGCGCCGGATTGAGGATGCTTTCAACCTGTTGCCGCGTTTGCGATCGCAGTTGGGTCACTTGGGCTTGCTGTTGCTGAGTCAGTTGCAATCCTGACAAAATCGGCGCTAGGGACATGGGTTCCGCTTGGGCACGGTTGACCATCAAAGGCAATGCCACCATCGCCACGCCAATCACAGCAGCCAGTAGTTTACGTTTCATGGATTAGGTTCTCCTGTTTGAATGGGATGCTCCTATCCTAGAAAAGGCAAACGCGATCCACCTGAGGCAGATGCCCCGACTTTGTTTAGGACATTTGTCCCGATCGCGCCAAAATTTTCTTCCTTCACTCCTCCACCTTTCCACCCATGCGTCGATTTTTATCGCCTAAAACTCATCCATTCCCGTTTCTGCTGCATTTGGAATGGCTGCTGTTGGCGATCGTGATCGTGACTGAAGTCGCATCTGTGGGAGTGTACGATCTGCCGCGATCGCCGGTGCTCAGCCTGGTATGTCTTGCCATCTTTACGGTGATGGGGCTGTGGCTGCCCTTTTCTAAACCCGGTCGGATTGTCTATACCGGGGTGGAACTGGCGTTAATTTTGCTCGTGTCTTTTCCCGGTGGCATCACTCTATTTGCCTTGCTTTATATCGTTTTAGTCATTCGCAACTGTGTCTTGTTTAGCTATCAGGAAGACCCAAGCAGGCTGAGCTTTTGGATCACTGGAATTGCATTTGGGCTATGTGTATTCACCCAACTGCACCGATTCCGGCGATTTTCGTTGCCTAACGGCATAGCAGAACGAGTCTCGTATCTGTGGTTGAGTGCGCCGCTGCTCGTGGGGCTGGTGATTTTGTTTTTACATTTGCTAGTGGGGGCGATGTTAGCAGAACGGAAAAGCCGTGAAAAACTGGCTGCGACCAATGTGCAACTGCGAGAGTATGCGCTCAAAATTGAGCAGCTAGCCATTGTGCAGGAGCGTAACCGGATCGCCCGTGAAATTCACGACTCTTTGGGGCATTCGCTGATCGTGTTTAATCTGCATCTTGAGGCTGCCATGCGGTTGATGTCGTCTGATCCAGAAGAAGCAAAAGACCTGTTGATGGAAGCCAAGCAGGTGAGCGCGACGGCGTTGCAAGAAGTGCGCCAATCGGTTTCGGCACTGCGGACTGATCCACTTCAGGGGCGATCGCTTACCACAGTGATTCAACTGCTGATAGATGATTTTCAGCGCTCAACGGGTATAGTGCCCTTGTGCAAAATTCAGATCAATCAACCGCTCTCTGGCACAATTCAACTAGCGGTTTATCGCATCGTGCAAGAAGCCCTCACCAATATTTGTAAGTATGCCGAAGCAACTCAGGTAAGCATTCACTTAGGAACCAGTTTGGACTTAAAGTTGATGATCCAAGATAATGGCAAAGGATTTGATATTCACCAAAATATTACCGGATTTGGACTACGCGGCATGGAAGAGCGAACTCTCTCACAATTGGGCAAGTTTAAGGTAATTTCCACTCCCGGAAACGGCTGCCAAATCACAGCTTGCTTTCCGCTGCTTGCTGCCAATGAACTATCAATTGACAACATCCAACTCGCTGACTTTTGATCATGATTCGCCTTGTTTTAGTAGATGATCAATCTCTGATTCGTCGCGGTATGAAAGCATTGCTGAAAACAGACAATGATCTAGATATAGTCGGGGAAGCCGACAATGGAGCAGCCGCGATCGCGATCGTAGAAGCACTCCAGCCTGATGTGATGTTGATGGATGTGAGAATGCCAATTATGGATGGAGTTGCAGCAACAAAAATCATCTGTCAGCGCTTCCCACAAACGAAAGTGTTGATCCTCACCACCTTTGATGATGATGAATATGTCGCTCAGGCAATCCAGTTTGGGGCATCAGGCTATCTGCTCAAAGACACTCCCTTTGAAGAACTGACTCAAGCCATTCGATTTGTTCACAAAGGGTATACGCATCTGGGTCCAGGATTAGCCAGCAAGATTATGACAGCAACGACCGTACCCACATCAACCACATCAAACAATCTTGCCCGGTGGAATGAACTGACTCCGAGAGAACAAGAAATTTTGCAGTTAATTGGTACGGGTGCCAGCAATCGAGAAATCGCTGAAGCGCTTTACATTTCAGAAAAAACGGTGCGGAATCATGTCACCAATCTTTTGAGCCAGTTAGGGCTGCGCGATCGCACTCAAGCCGCTATCTTTGTTCACTCTTGCTCATTCCCAAATAAATAGCTTAATGTGATTTTTGGAGGTTTAGAACCTGTTAGTTTTCTCTTTTTACTCATACTCAGTGTAGATCTCTTGCTGCTGGAAGACACGTCTTTAGATAGAAGAATAAATTGAGATCTGGCTGTAAATTAGGAAAGATAAAGAAGAAAGATAATATATCTCCTTCACACACAAGAGGAAAAAAATATGAGCGCTGAAGATAGATTGAAAGCTGTTGCAAAGAACGTCGAAGGCAAAGCTCAAGAACTTTCTGGTAAAGTCACGGGCAACCCTGAAGACGAAGCCGCTGGCAAAGCTAAGCAAGTTGAATCAAAAGCTAGACACACTGTCGAAAACGTCAAAGATGATGTCAAAAAAGCAATTGACTAGATATCCTAGATAGTTTTTTGCAAACATTTGCATGATTCAGTATGTCACCGATAAAGCCTAAGCATTTAAGTTGCTTAGGCTTTTTTTAACAGATCATTTGCTTGAAACAGCTCTCTCAAAAGATGATAAAAGAGTCGATTTAATTGTTACTTACGATAGATGACCTAGTTCAGGAATCGGCTATAGGCTGTTAGTAATTCATGACTATTACATTTGGATATTACTAATTATGACAAACCAAAACGCTGATTCTAATACTTATGATCGCGGCATTGTTCCCGCTGAAACCGCTGCTCGAATGGAGCGAGAGGGAGAACACTACAAGGAATTGCCTGAAGAAGAAGGCAAGGACAGTTTAGATACAACTGGTGGCTTTACGGTTGATCAAGAAGGTTTATTAAACAACTATGCGATTGAGCCTGAAATGTATTACGAAGTGCCGGGTGATGCCAAACAGGCTGAAGAAGAAGCTGAGCGCGATCGCGCCCAAGAGTTAAAAGAAGTGAATGAAACCGACGAAGATGGTAAGTTGACTGCTGACCATGACTCGCGCGGCAGAGGTCCTGGAGTTATTTAAAGTGTAAGTGAATCAACCAAGAGCATTTGAATTGATCAAATGCTCTTTTTTTGTGTTTAAATCTAGAGCAATAGGGTGTTCACAAATCGGACTTTAGAGGAATATAAGAGAGATCCTCTCATCCTTTCTGATTGTGTCTTCTCTCCAAAGAATTCTGATTACCTGGTCTCTGGTGCTGGTTGCAGGCTGGTTAACAACCCAAGCTCTGAGCTATGTAGGTGGGCTAATTAGTATCTTATTAACTGCTGCTTTAATTGCCTTCCTGCTCAACTATCCCGTCGATGCACTCAAAAACCTGTTGCCGCGAACTGCCGCCGCAGTGATTGTTTATTTGTCGAGCGTTGTGCTGGTTGTCCTGTTGTTAGTCGTTTTGCTGCCGCCTGTGATCAATCAGGGCGTACAGTTTATTACGGGCTTTCCAAATCTACTAGCTCAAGCCCAGGATAAATTAATCGGCTTTCAGGTGTGGAGCGATGAACATGGCTTTCCGATTAATGTTCAACTACTCACGTCTCAGGTTTTAAGTCGCGCTCAGGCGATCGCCGAATCTACAGCAACAAAAGGAGTAAGCCTAGTTTTAGGCACCTTTAATCGCTTTATCGATTTCATTTTGATTCTGGTGATTTCGTTTTACATGCTGATCGATGGCGATCGCCTCTGGCAAGCATTTACCTCGATTCTCAACCCCGTCATCCAGCAAGAACTCACCGTCAGCTTACGCACAAACCTACAGCGTTTTGCCACCGGGCAACTGCTTTTAGGAACCTTTATGGCGATCGCTTTAACAATCGCCTTTTGGATTTTACAGGTGCCTTTTTTCCTATTATTTGCCGTGTTTATTGGAGTGATGGAAGTGATTCCATTTGTCGGTGCAACTCTAGGGATTGGAACAGTTGTCTTGATTGTTTTATTTATTGATTGGTGGTTAGCGCTCAAAGTTTTAGCGGTTTCTCTAATCATTCAACAAGTGAAAGATAACTTCATCACACCCAGATTAATGGGCAAATTAACTGGGTTATCGCCCGTGTTTATTTTTATCTCTTTGCTGCTAGGAGCCAAAATTGGCGGCTTGCTAGGGATTATCTTGGCGATTCCGTTTACAGGCGTGGTCAAAAGCTTTGTAGAAGTCGTTTCTGAGCCAACCTTGCCGCCGCAAACAGGCTCGTTTTTCCGCAATCCACTTGTACTTAAGGATACAAATGGCGCTCTGGCAACCCAAGAAATCGCCACGCCTCAAAAAAGCTAGCAGAATCAAGGGTTTCATCAGCCTAGTCTGCACCTTCAGCGCTGACGACTGGCAAACAGACGGTAAAAACGCTGCCTTTTCCTGGCTCAGATTGAGCAGCGATCGCGCCTTGATGAGCTTCCACAATTCGCCGAGAAAGATAAAGCCCTAAGCCACTCCCAGAACGTTTATTTTCTCCCTGACGAAACCGCTCAAATAAACTTTCTTGGTCTTCTAAAGAAATACCAGAGCCAGTATCTTTCACTTCTACCATGACCCAAGGCGTATCTAATAATGTGTGTTGAGGATCGTTTCCAGTAGAGCCTGTGAGATGCACCTCAATTGAACCAGTGTCGGTAAATTTAATCGCATTGCCAATTAAGTTGGTGAATAAGCGACGTAGCTCTAAGCGATCGCCCATGACCGTCATCGACTGTTCAGTTCCTGTGGGGTCAACTTGCAGCGTGATTGACAAACCCTTTTCTTCAGCTAACGGCAATAGCTCTGTAACGATCGCTTGCAGGATCGATTGCAGGTCGCAGGATGAAAAGCTGAGAGTCTTATGTCCTGCATCATGGCGATACACTTCCAGAATACTGTTGACCATATCTAGCAGGTTCTGGTTGCTCTGAACCATCATGGCGATCGCCTCCGTCATATCGGGCGAAATTTCCCCAAACGCTTCTTGCTTAAATAACGTCAACATCCGGTCTGCGGCGACGAGCGGTGTTCGCAGGTTGTGAGTCAACCGATACACAAAATCTTCCCGTTGGCGAGATAGCTGCTCTTGCTGCTGTTTGGCTAGCTCCGCCTCTTGCTCTAAACGATAAAGCCGCACGGCATTTCGTAAAATGCGAGACAGGAGATCGGGCGACACTTTAGATTTGGGCAGATAGTCTGTTGCTCCTGCTTTCATCAGGTCTACCGCAATCTGCTCATCTCCCTGCCCGGTCAGCACAATGATCGGAGTCTTCACTTTGGCTTGTCGCAAATCTTTGATTAGGGATAAGCCATCTCGATCTGGCAGTCGATAATCCAAAAAAATGCAGTCAAATACAGTATTTTTTAATTCTGCGATCGCACTGTCACAGTCCATCGCCTCAAAGAACGCCATCTCAACCCCAGCCGTTTTCAAAGCGCGACGTACCGCCATTCGGTCTACGTCGTCGTCATCTACCACTAGAATCTTTAAAGGTTCTTCCATAAAAAACAGGGCATTTTTAGTCAGTAACTATCACCAAACTGAAATAAATCTAATCGGGTTATTAGTTAGGCAACTCACACAGCGCCCAATATTTATTTAATGTTGCCATCAATTCTGCAAAGTTAGTAAATGTGACAGGCTTTAAAATGTATCCTGCTACATTCAGGTTATATGCCTCAATGCGATCGAAATCTTGATTAGAAGT